>JAEWJO010000443.1 GCA_023386455.1 Pseudomonadota bacterium
GGGCGCTCGATCTGGTGTGGATAAACGGCGCGCTGGGGCCGCGGCTCGCCGAGCATCCTGTCGCGCCGCCGCTCGCGATGGCGGGGCCGCAGGTCGCGGTGACGGAGCCGGCGGTCCCGGCGCCCGCGCCGCCTGTCGAGCGTCCGGCGCCGATCGCCGAGCAGCCGCCCGCACCGAGCGTCGAGCCCACGGCGCCGCCGGCGACGGTCACCGAGCGCGTGTACTTCAGCACGAACTCCGCCGAGCTCGGGACCCGCTCCGGCAAGACACTCGAGCGCCTCGTCGCGCAGGCCTCGCCGGAGGCGATGTTCGTCCTCGAAGGTCACGCCGACTACCGCGGCGACGAGTCGCGCAACAAGTCCCTCAGCAAGGATCGCGCGCTCTCGGTCGAGGACCGGCTGGTCCGCCTCGGCGTCGCGCGCGATCGGATCCAGGTCCACTACGTCGGTGAGGACCAGGCGAGCAGCCAGCTGTGGCGCGACCGACGCGTCGAGATCGAGATCACCGGAGGTACGCGATGACCACGACCCAGCTGATCCTCGTCGCGAGCATCGGCGGCGCGATCCTGTTCTTCGCCGCCGGCGCCGCGCTGATGGCACTGCGCCACCGCGACGACGAGGAGCCGCTCGCGGCAACCGTCCCGCGCGACGGCCACATCGCCGAGCTCGCACAGCTGCGGTACCAGCTCGAGGGCGCCCAGGCGACCGTGAAGAGTCAGACGCTCGTGATCGAGGAGCAGAACCGGCTCTTCGAGCGCGACGTCACGAACGATCGTGCGGCGGTCGCGCGCGACATGCAGGCCCTGCGTGAACGAGCCGACCGCGCCGAGGCCGCTGCGCGCGACGCGAAGCACAAGCGCGACGACGAGGCCGCGAAGCTGCGAACCGAGGCGGAGCGCCAGCGGACGGAGGCGGAGCGCCTGCGGACGGAGACGGACCGCCTGCGCACGGAATCGGACCGCCTGCGGGTGGACGTCGAGCGGCTCCAGAAGGAGGCGCAGGCCGCCGCCGCGACGAACCAGCAGCTTCGCAAGATCGCCGACGATCGCGCGAAGCTGCTCGAGCGCACGAAGAACGAGTCCGTCGCGACCACGACCGACATGGCGCAGCTCGACTCCAAGCTCCACGACATCGAGCGTCAGCTCGCCGACAAGACCGCGAGCGTGCGCGACCTGTCGACGGAGAACGAGCAGCTGAAGGGCCGCCTGCGCGACGCCGACGCCCTGCGCGCGGAGTACGTGCGCCTGCGCACCGCGACGACGGACTCGGACTATCTCAAGACCGAGATCGCGCGGCTGGAGAAGGAGCTGCGGCGCGCTCGCGTCGACGCGCTCGGCGCTCCGCAGAAGCCGCGTCCCGCGCGCGGCACCGATCGCCAGAACACCGCGGCGGAGCGTCCGATCAGCGAGTCGCTCGCGATGGTGATCGAGAAGTTCGCCGACGCCGGCACGCGGTCGAGCGCGCTCGGCGACTCGCAGGGCTTCCCGCTCGCGAGCACCGGCACCGACGGCGTCGCGCTCGCCGCCTACGCCGCGCTGCTCGTCGAGTCCGCGTCGAGGGCGAAGGAATACCTGCCCGTCGGCACGCCGAGCGCGATCGAGATCGTCGACGCCAATGGCGTGCGGGTCTCGGTGTGGTCGCTCGAGGTCGAGACCGAGCGCCTGATGTTCGCGAACCTTGCCGTCAGCCCGGTCGACCTCAAGCGCGTCGAGTCGACGCTCGGCGATCTGTCGCGCATCCTCGCCCCGTCGACCACTCACCGCGAGCAACGCACGGGCTGATTCATCATGAGGCTGCCCACGCGTCGTCGGATTGGGGTCGGAACCGGCGTTCTCGCCGGGCTCGCGATCACCGCATGGCTGAACGCGCCCGGCCAGGCGCACCTGCGCGCGCCGGGGCCGATGAACACCGGGCACGCCGAGGTCGCGTGCGAGTCCTGCCACCGTCTCGCGCCGGGGACGACCCGCCAGCAGCTCCAGTCGGTCGTGCGGCACTGGATCACGGAGGAGAACGGACGCGTCGATCTCGGGTTTCGCGCCGTCGGCAATGCGGAGTGCGAGAGCTGTCACGTGCGACCCGACGATCGCCATCCGGTGTACCGATTCCTCGAGCCGCGGTTCGCCGATGCGCGCGCCGCGATCCACCCCGAGCAGTGCGTCTCGTGTCACCGCGAGCACGGCGGCGTCCGCGTGACGGTCGCCGACGGCACGTACTGCCGGCAGTGCCACGCCGACCTCGCGATCGAGAACGATCCGGTCGACGTGCCGCACCGCGAGCTCGTGACGACAGAGCGGTGGGACTCGTGCCTTGGCTGCCACGACTTTCACGGCAACCACGGCATGAAGGCACCGACGAGCCTCGGCGCGGCGATCCCCGCCGAGGCGATTCGCAGCTATCTCCGCGGTGGCGCGTCACCCTACCCGCCGCCGATCGTTCGCGCCCGTAACCCGGAGGTACGTACGCCATGAGCGAACCCGAGCCACGTCCCCGCAGGAAGTCGACCCAGGGCCGGTACCGTCCGCCGACATGGCGCTCGGCGGTCGTGATCGTCTCGGCCGCCGCGGCGCTGAGCGTCTACCTGTTCGTGAACGCCCCGCCGCCACTCGCCGCCGAGCCCGCGAGGGCGACCGGCACCGTGCCGATCCGCACCGTGTTCGCGATGCTCGAGCGCGAGAACGACGCCGCGCGCGCGCTGTGGACGCAGGAGATCGTCGCGCGGGGCAAGGACGCCGGCCTGAAGTTCGACGAGAAGTGGCGCGATGCGTCCGTGCACGCCGGTCCACTGCCCGCTCTGTTCTTGCGCGAGACCGCGCGCAACCTCGAGCGATCGTCGCTGCGGCTCGGCCTGTTCCTCGGCTCGCCATCACCGATCAACGCGGCCAACCAGTTCAGCGGCGAGCAGGCGAAGCACTTCGACGCGCTCGTGACGGGCGGCGGCTCGCAGTACTTCGTCGACCCGTCGACCGGCATGCAGACCGCGATGTTTGCCGACGTCGCGATCAGCGAGGCCTGCGCGTCCTGCCACAACGAGCACGCCGATTCGCCGAAGACCGACTGGACGGTGAACGACGTGATGGGCGCGACCACGTGGATGTATCCCGAAGACAAGGTCACGACCGAGCGCGCGCTCGAGCTCGTCCGCACGCTGCGCACGAGCATCCGCGGCGCGTACGCCGCCTACCTCGCGAAGGCCGCCCGGTTCCCGAGCGCGCCGAAGGTCGGCACCGCGTGGCCGCGCGACGGCTACTCGCTGCCGAGCGAGGACGTGTTCATGCGCGAGCTCGCGCGACGCAGCTCGACATCGACGCTGCTGTCGCTCCTCGATCCCGCGGCCGAGATCGACGACGAGCCGGTCAAGCCGGTCGCCGCCGCGAAGACCGTGCAGGACGACACGCTCGTGATCCGGAGCTCGAAGTCGACGCGCGTCTCGGTCGAGCAGTCCGGCCGGCTCCTGCTGGTCGCGCGGCTGACGCCGGGTGGCATCACGACGATGAGCTCGCGCCTGCCGCTGCGCGTGCAGCTCAGCGACGGGGACGGCGTCGAGATCGAGTACGCCGGCAAGAAGCTCGTCGTGCCGCCGCGCGATCGGACGCAGCGTGGCGACGGGATCGAGGTCAGCGTCGGCGAACCGAACCCGGAGAAGTCATAGGGTGGCCTCGACCGACCGCAGCGACCTGATCGCGCTGTCCACCGGCAGCGTGCTGCTCGCGCTCTACGTGGTGCAGGGCATCGCGCACCTCGAGTGGCCGCTGCTCGTGCAGCTCCAGCGCGGCGATGTGTACAAGGTCGTCTCCGGCTCGGTGCTCGGGATCTACTTGCTCCATCAGTCGTTCATGGCGAAGCGCCGCGTGTTCGATCCGATCGGCGTGCTCGTGTGGCACAAGCTCACCGGTGCAGCAGGGCCGCTCCTGCTCTACGCGCACGCGTCGCGGTTCGGCTACGGCTACCTGTTCGTGCTGACGAGCCTGTTCATCGGCACGGTCGGGTTTGCCCTGCTCCACCGCGTCGTCCTGCGCGCGCGCTGGCTGTTCACGACCTGGTTCGTCGTCCACGTCGCGACCGCATCGAGCCTCGTCGTGCTCGGCTGCTATCACGTCGTGATCGCGCTCGCTTACGAGTGACGAGCGCTGTGCTAACCGGACTCCTCTGGGCCCTGCAAATCCCGTAGGGTCGGCCACGGTGTCACGACATGTGAGGCCGGTCCGGTCGATTGACTTGGACTGAGGCCGGTGCAGCGCCGATACCCGTGCGCCATGCGCTTCGCTACATGGATGGTCGTGGTCGTTGTTGGTGTCACCGGCTGTGCTGTTGGAGGTGACGAGGACTACGGGTCGGATCAGTCGGAGGAGTCCGCGCTGTCGTCCGGGCTCGTCTACTTCTATGTCTCGCCGACCGCGCCCGGCTCGCAGGGCTTCGGCACGCTGGCGCTGCGCCGTGCGAACGCGAAGCCGTCGACGCTGAAGCCGACCTACGGCGCCGCGACGCTGCCGGAGCTGCGCCTCGCCGGCGATGCGTTGACGACCCAGGCCGCGCTCGATGCGGTCACCGCCATCCCGTACGCGGGTCACGAGAACGCCGTGATCGCGCTCGTCGGCGGCCGCGACAAGGGGTCGCCGTGGCAGACGCCGCTCGTCGAGGTCGTCGAGCTCTACACGCCGAACCAGGCGGTCGCGATCGGCGACGTCGCGCAGAAGGACGCGCTGTTCGACCTGACGACCGGCTCCGGCAAGGTCACCGCGCACCTCGTGAACGAGAACGCCTACGACGCCGCGAGCGCGTCGGCGGTCAGCTACGACTACAGCGCATCGACGAACCCGTCGGCCGCGGCGGTCGCCGTCCAGGGCGGCGCGTTCTTCACCGGCCGGATCGACGTCGCGTGCCACAAGGTGATGCTGTTCTGGACGAAGTGCGACCCGCCGAGCGGCGTCCACGTCACCGCGTACTTCTCCGCGAACTGACACGGTAAACAAAAAGTTTACCTGAATATACGAGCCGTCCCGACGACTTGAACGGGAGCGAAAAACGTCCTGCTTGACACCTGGTATACAGTCTGTTTACCTCTGAGGTGTGAGGACGTATCACCATCGCGGCCTTCCGATCGCGTACGAGCGCACGGGCTCCGGCGAGCCCGTCATCCTGCTCCACAACGGCGGCACGTCGCACGCGATCTGGCGCGACGTCGCCCCGCAGCTGGCCGCCGATCGCGAGGTCTTCGCGATGGACCTGCTCGGCTACGGCGCGTCCGCCCGGCCCGCGTCCGGCTACACGCTCGCGGACTACGTCGACATCCTGAGCGGGTTTGTCGATGCGCTCGGCCTCGCACCCGCGGCGCTCGTCGGCAACTGCATGGGCAGCGCGATCTCGCTCGCGTTCGCGATGCAGCGGCCGGCGGCGACGAGCACGCTCGTCCTCGTGAACCCGCTCACCGAGGCGACGTTCCTTGCCGGCGGCCTCGGCGCGACGCTCGCGATGCGGCGCAAGCTGCCGCGTCTGTCGGAGCCGGTGTTCGCGGCGCTGCGCCGGATCCCGGTGCCCCGCGTGGTCAGCAAGCGCTTCGTCCGCATGCAGCTCGCACGCGGCAACCACGTCGAAGCCGAGGACGACCTGTGCGCCTGTTACGACTCGCCCGGCCAGGTGCGCTCGCTCCTCGCGGTCCTCGACGACCTCGGGAGCTACCGCGCACTCGACGAGTTGCGGCCGGGGCGCGGCTTCCCGCCGATCACGACGATCTGGGGCCTGCAGAACCGCGTGCTGTCGGCACATGCGGGGCGTCGGCTCGCCGAGACGCTGCAGCCGGTCCGCCAGGAATGGCTCGAGCGCTGCGGACACCTGCCGATGCTCGAGGCGCCGGATCGCGTCGCCGCCGTGATCCGCGAGTCGCTCGCGACGCGGCATGCCACTGCCAAGCGAGGTGCATGATGAGTCGCTCGTTCCCCGATGACGTGCTCGACCTGGCCGGCGTCGCCTACGACGTGGCGCGCCGCGACCCCGAGCGGATCGCGGTGATCTCACCCGACGGCCGCAACGACGACGGCTCGCGTCGCTATCGCCACTACACCTATCGCGAGCTGTCGCGCGAGGTCGAGGAGGTCGCCGTCGGCCTGCGCGAGATCGGCATCTCCGAGCGCACGCGCACCGTGTTCATGGCACCGCCGAGCTATCAGGCGAGCGTCGCCGCGCTCGCGCTCACCCGCGTCGGTGCGACGACCGTGTGGATCGATCCAGGCGTCGGCTACGGCAACGTCGCCGAGCGCCTGCGTCGCCTCGACATCGAGGCATTCATCGGCCTGCCGCTCGCCCACCTCGGGCGCATCGTGTTCGGCTGGGGACCGCGCCTGCTCGCGAAGGCAGTCGTCGTCGACGGACCGGCGCTACCGGGCACGCACTCGCTGTCCTCGCTCCGGCGGACCGCACCCGTATCGCCGGCAGCGCCGAAGGTCGGTCCGGACGATCCGGCCGCGATCATGTACACGACGGGCAGCACCGGCCCGGCCAAGCCGACGCTGTATCGCCACAAGAACCTCTGCCACATCCACCGCATCGCCCAGCACACGTGGCGGTTCGGGGACGACGTCGCGATCGACATGCCGATCTTCCCGGCGTTCTCCTCGGTCGGCCTCAGCGCCGGCGGCACGATCGTGATCCCGCCGATCAACTACGTGCGCCAGGGTCCCGAGGACGTCGACCCGCGCGCGCTGCTCGAGGTGATCCGCGACTGCAAGGTCCAGACGCTGTTCGCGTCGCCGGTGATCCTCGAGAACCTCGCGCGGCTCGGCGAGGAAGGCGCGACGGCACCGTCGCTGCGCACGGTGATCGGCGGCGGCGCGCCGCTGTATGCGCACGTGATCGGTCCCCTGCGCGCGATGATGGGCGAAGGCGCGGAGGTCCACGCCGACTACGGTGCGACCGAGGCACTGCCCGCGACCGAGATGCCCGGACACGAGGCGCTCGCCGAGACGTTCGCGGCGACCGCGCGCGGTGACGGCCTGTGCGTTGGCCGTCCGTTCGACGGTGTCACCGTGAAGGTCGTCGAGATCGTCGACGGCACGATCCCGACGCTGGCGTTCGCGCGCGAGCTCCGCACCCGACAGATCGGCGAGCTCGTCGTCCGCGGCCCTCACATCAGTCCCGAGTACGCGGACGACGTCGAGAGCACGAAGAAGAACAAGATCCAGGACGGCGACGGTGTGTGGCACCGGCTCGGTGATGCCGGCTACCTCGACGAGCACGGACGCGTGTGGTGCTGCGGCCGCGTCGGTCATCGCCTCGTCCTGCCGAGTGGACCGATGTTCCCGCTGATGTGCGAGCCGATCTTCGACGCGCATCCGAAGGTCCGCCGGAGCGGGCTCGTCGGCGTTCCGCAGCGAGGTACGCCGACGACGATCGTCCCCGTGATCTGTGTCGAGCTGATCGGCGGCGAGACGCGCGGTGCCGCGGTCGAGGCCGTGCGCTCCGAGCTGCTCGAGATGGCGGCGGCACACGCGGTGACGCGGCCGATTCGCGACGTGCTGTTCCACACGCGCTTGCCGGTCGACCCGCGACACAACTCGAAGATCGAGCGGCCCGCCCTCGCGCGGTGGGCGGCTGACAAATTCAAGCGCGAGCAGCGACGGCATGCGGTTCGCCAGCTCGCTGCGCTGGCGACTGCAGACCGCGCGTAGTGCGCGACCAACGAGGGGATTCACATGGTGACTATGAGGACGAGTGCGCTCGTCGCGGGGGCATTGTGCCTCGCGTCGTGCGTCATGGACGAGAACCTTTCCGAGACGTCGAGCGATATCGACGCGCCGAACTTCGTGTCGGCCGCCGGCATCACCGTCAATGCGGTGCGCTGGATCAGTCCACGCACGCTCGAGGTCGACGTCTCGACAGCGAAGGTCGCGCCGATCGCGGTCAACGGTCCGCACCGGCTCCGCGTGACGCTGCCGACCGGCTACTTCCAGAACCCGACCGCGCGCTATCCCGTGGTCTACCTGCTGCACGGCGGCGCCGGCGGCAACTCGGCACAGTGGACGACAGGTGGCGGTGCTGTCGAGCCGATCACCGACGGCAAGCCCGTGATCGTGGTGATGCCCGACGGCGGCAAGGTCGGCTGGTTCACGAACTGGGTGAGCGACAGCGGAGCCGCGCAGCAGTGGGCCTCGTTCTATCTCGATCAGGTCATCCCGTGGGTCGACGGCAACATGCGCACCGTCGCCGCGAAGAACGGCCGCGCGATCGCCGGCCTGTCCATGGGTGGCTACGGTGCCGTTCGGCTCGCGCAGGATCGCCCCGATCTGTTCGCATCGGTCGCGAGCTTCTCCGGCGCGGTCGATCTCGGCGACCTCGGCACGCGCACGGTCGTCACCGAGCAGGCGCTGCAGAGCGGCTTCAACCCGTTCGGTCCGTTCGGCTCGCCGTTCTGGCCGAACGACGGCGTGTGGAAGCAGCAGGATCCGATGCGGCGCGCCCCGAGGCTCGCCGGTCTACAGGTGCTGCTCTACGCCGGCGCCGGCAACAGCGACGCGGACCTCATCGAGCGCACGATGGGCCAGTCGGCCGATCGCTTCAGTCACGTGCTCGACGCCGCGGGCATCCCGCACTTCTGGTGGATGTACGGCCGCCCGGGTCCGTCGGTGCCCTTCGGCTGCGATGGCGGCCACAACTTCGGCTGCTGGAACTTCGCGTTCGCCGACGCGCTGCCGCGCATGCTGACCGTGCTGCAGGCGCCCGCGCAGCCGCCGCCGCCACCGCCGGGCTCCAACGTCGTCGGCAACGGTGGCTTCGAGGCGGGCATGTCTCCGTGGGCGTGCGCCGGCAACTGCGGCCGCGATGGCGGCGGGTTCTCTCGCTCGGGGTCGGGCAACGCGTGGGTGCGAAACACGTCGGGCTGGAACGATGTCCACCAGACGGTCAGCGTCGCTCCGAATCGCAACTACGAGCTGACCGCGTGGATCCGGACGTCGGGCAACAACACCGACGGCTACGTCGGCCTGCGCACGACCGGTGGCCAGGTCGTCGGCGAGCGGAAGTTCGCCAGCCTGCCCGGCTACACGAAGGTCACGTTCACCGTGAACAGCGGTGCGAGCGGTAGTCTCGTCGTGTACGCCGGCCTGTGGGCCAACGGCGACACGTGGCTGCAACTCGACGACGTCTCCGTGGTCGGGCTGTGATGCGCGCCGGCTGGATCGTCCTCGCGTGCTCGGCGTGCGGCCTCGAGACCACCGTCGAGAAGCCTCCCGAGGTGCACGGCGTCGTCTACACGTATCCCGTCGACGGCCAGCGCGACGTGCCCCTCGGCGCGCACCTGATCGCGTCGTTCACCGATGTCGTGACGAGCGAGGGCAGCGCATGTAGCGTCGTCGGTCCAGCCGGGCCGGTCGAGATCACGACGACCACGACCGGCGGCGGCCGCACGCTGGTGCTGTCGTCGAGCGCGTTCCAGCCGGGCACCGAGTACGCGCTCGCGTGCGGCGAGGTGCGCGTGATGTTCACGACGCGCAGCGATCGCCCGCTCGCCGGCGCGCCGCTCCTCGTCGCGATCAATGGCTCGGACCCGGCGATGGCGGGCACGTTCCGGCCGATCTTCCAGACGTCGACGATCCAGCTCGCGTTCTCCGAGCCCCTCGATCCGCGGTCCGTCGAGGGTGCAGTCGAGCTCCTCGACGATACCGGCGCGGCCGTGCCCGCGACCACGTTCGCGCAGGGCATCCACATCGTGCTCGATCCGGCCGTGCCGCTCGTCCCCGGCACGCCGTACGTGCTCCGCTTTTCCGGTCGGATCGCGGACCTCGCCGGCGAGACGCTCGCACCGACGACGATCTCGTTCACCCCGGTCGACGGTGTCGGGGCGAGCACGACGCGCCAGACGTTCCGCACGCGCGAGTCCGGCGACCCCGTCGAGGCGATCGCACGCGTCGAGGTCCAGAACGTCATGGAGGTCGCGCATCCGTTGATCGGCGAGGTCTCGTCGTCGATGCGTCCGGGCGTGCTCGCGACCGAGCTCGGCGATCCGACCGTGCTCGGCGGACCGATCGCGTTCACGATCCCGAAGGGGCAACGCCTGTCGTCCGCCGCGCTCGACATCGCGCTCGCCGGCGCGATCCCATCGGGGCTGTCGACCGGCGACATCACGATCGAGCTGCTCACCGATGCGGGCGGTCGGATCTACCGCAATCCGTATCGCAGCCCGGACACGCTGCCGGATAACGCCACCGCGCCGCTGCTCGTCGATCTCAGCCTCGACCTCGCGGTGTTCGCGACCGATCCGACGGGCAACGCGGTGCTCGCGCAGACCGTGCTCGGCGTCCAGCTCACGGGCCTCGCGCTCGCCGACGAAGGCGCGCTGGCGATCGAGACACTCGGCGCACTCGAGATCGACCTGCTCGGCATCGGCAAGGCGCCGACAAACCTGGTGCTCGATCTGATCTCCGACCGCAACGCGACCACGGCCGCCGACGTGCAGGCGCCGGCGCTCGCGGTGACCGCGCCGGCAGCGGCGACGCAGGACTGGATCGCCGACGAGGGCCTCGAGCTCCTGTTCGACGAGCCGATCGACATCGCGCGTGCGCGCGCTGGCGGCATCGTGCTCCGCGACGCGGGCGGCGAACGCGTCGACGCGGTGCTCGAGAGTCATGGCTCCGTCGTCGTCGTTCGCCCGCTGCGAGCCCTCGTAGACCAGCAGGCGTACACGCTCGAGCTCGCCGACGTCGCGGACGTCGCGGGCAACGCGATGGCGCCGCAGACGCTCGACCTTCACACCCAGACGATGACCGCGACCGACGTACCGCCGTCCGTCGTCGCGAGCCAGCCGGGGACTCCCTGCGCGCTCGTCGATGCAACCGCGACGAGCGCCGGTCGCTGTGTCGGCGGCGCCGCGGGCGACGATCACTACCGGCCGTTCACGCTCGCCGGCAACGAGCGCGTGCGCATCGCGTTCGACCAGCGGCTCCGTCCGGACACGGTGAGGCTCGGCACCGCGTGCAACACCGGTAGCGTCCGCGTCGAGCACGTCGACGAGCGCGGCGCCTGCGTCGAGACCGTCGCCGGATCGCTGCTGTCGCGTGGCCGCGAGCTCGCGTTCGCGCCGGACCAGCCGTGGCAGGACGGTGCGCGCTACCGCGTCCGGCTCGTCTCTGGACCGAACACGACGTGCGATGCCGGCGAGCTGTGCGGAACGAACGGCAAGCCCGCAAACTTCGATCCACTGCGCGGTACCGCGGCGAGCGCCGCGGGTGGACCCGATCTCGTGATCGAGTTCGCCGGTGCGCCGGTCACCGACGCGTCGACGCTGCTCGCGAGCGCGAGCCCCTACGTCGATCTCAACGGCTCGGGCCGCGCCGACGGAGACGAGCAGCTCCGGGACGAGAACCGCGTCGCGCTGCGCATCGCGGGCACCTCGGGCCTCATCACCGGCGCGTCGTTCCCCGGTGCCGACTGCGTCCCGGCGACGCCCGAGAAGGAGGCGTGCATGTACATGCTCGGCATGATCCCGGCGCAGCTCGGTGCACGCCGCGACAACTGCACGCTGCCCGACGGCAGCACGGTCGCGACCTGCATCCCGGTCGCGATGGCGCCGCAGGTCATGTACTCGACGTCGATGTCGATGACCGCCGCGGCGCTCGGCATCGGCATCGCGACCGAGACCGGCATGAGCGTCATGCGCATGCGCGAGCCGGCCGACCATCCCCTCGAGGGCTACATCGTCGACCGCGACAACGTGCCGACGATGGTCGCCGCGCTCGACCTCTACATGGACGCGCCCGACATGAGCCTGCCGCTGTCGCAGCACGATCTGCACTCCAAGCAGCTCTCGGTCGCGCTCGAGGGGCCGCTCGAGTTCCGTCCCGACGGCCGGATCCAGATCTCGCTCCACAATGTCGCCGAGGCGCCGATCACTGTCGGGATCAACGCACCGCTCGGGATCACCGGCACGGTGAAGCTCGTCGTGCCGGTCGGCGAGATGAAGCTGCAGCTGCTATCGCCGGCGCTGCGCGGGAGGCTGCCATGGTGAAGCTCGCGATCGTCTCCATCCTGCTGGTCGCCTCGACCGCGAGCGCCGAGCCCGAGCGCGCGATCACGTACGAGCGCATCTACGTGCGCGCCGGATTGCTCCACATGATGCCGCTGACGCGCAGCAACGAGGTCCAGCTCGCCGACGTGCACGGCCCGGCGAGCCTCGCGATCATGAACGGTCCGATCGCCGGATCGGGCGCGACGCTCGACTCGCTGACCGTCCCCGCCGTGATCGCCGGCTACACGCTGCCGGTGCTCGGCGATCGGCTCTCGATCGAGACCGTGCTCGGCGCACCGATCCACGTCACGTTCCGCGCGACCGGATCGCTCGCCGACATGTCGATCGCCCCCGAGGCGCTCGGGATCCCGACCGGTGTGCCGGCGCTCGGCTCGGAGATCGGCGAGGCCGACGCCGCGCCGCCGCTCGTCACGCTGAACTACCGGATCGCGGACCTCGGTCCCGTCCATCCGTATGCGGGGGCCGGCATCGCGCTCCTCGTCACGTACAACGCGCACGCGACGAACCCGATCCTCACGGAGGCGTCCGAGCCGACGTTCGATGTCGACCCGGGCGCCGGGCTCGTCCTGCAGTCGGGCCTCGATCTGCGGCTGTGGCGCAGCATCGTCGCGCGGCTCGACGTGAAGTACGTCGCGTTCATGAAGGCACACGCGACGGTCACGCACCTGCGCGTCAACACGCCGGGGCTGCCGATCTTCGAGACGACCGACGTTGGCACCGCGACGATGGAGCTGTGGGTCAACCCGCTGATCGTCCAGCTCGGGGTCGGCGTCGACTTCTAGGGCCGGCGCTGCTGCTGACCGTCGCCCTTCGTCGGGCCCTGCGTGCCGGCGCCCATCATCGGCGCGACGCCGAGCTGCGTGAGGACCGTCAGCATGTCGAAGAAGTGACGGGCCTCGGAGATCTTGCCGTTCTTCATCGTGTTGACGATCACCGCGTTCACCTTCACGCGCTTGTTCGTCGGCGGAATCGCGCCCATCGCGCCCTCGAGCGGGCCGCTCTGCGTGCCCTCCCACTGCAGCTCGATCACGACCTGATCGCCGTTGACCGTGCCGCGCGTGATCGTGCCCTTCGAGTCGGGGAACGCGCGCTTCCACTTCTGCACGGCCTTCAGGTACTCCTCGACGCCCTGCACGCGCGTGTTGGTAGCCATCTCCTCGTAGACGACGTCCGGCGCGCACGCCGCCTTGTAGTCGTTCCAGTTGGACGTCGAGAAATCTGCGATGTGCTTCTTGATGATGTCGAGCATGTGGTTCCTCTCGGGCGCTCTGCCGAAGCAGCCGACATGCCACCGCCACGTAGCGCGCGACGCGCAGCGGCGTCCTCGTTCGCGCTCGACCTGCGCAGCGCGACAATCCGCGCGCAGGGTTTTCAGACTCCCGTGAGGTAAGGTGCAGGCATGGCATGCCCCCGCTGCGGAACCGACACACCCTCGTGGTGCAAGGACTGCGAGCGGATGTACGACGGATGGTCGCGCGCCTACGCGACCGACATCCTGTGGCAGACCGGAACCGGCGCGCTCGTCGCGATGATCGTCGGCCTCGGCGCACCGCTGCTCGGCCTCTCGCCGCTGCTCGGAGTCGCCGGCGTCCTCGTCGGATTCGGCACGTTCATAGGACTTCGTAAATGGAGCAACGTGCGGCGACGACAGCAGTTCTTGACCGCCACGGTGCCGCGCGCGTACCTGCCGGATCACACGAGCTGACCACCGGGCGTCGATCTGTGCTCTCATCGCCGCATGCGTCGGATCGCGGTGGCATTTCTCGTCGCAGGTATCGGCACGGCGGCCGCTGATCCGCCCGCGAACGATCCGTCGCCGCCTGGCGCGCTGTTCACGAATTCTCCGCTGCTCACGCCGCCCGCGCGCGACGTCGACCTGAAAGACGTGCCGTCGCTCCGGCTCGAGGCCGTGCGTGTCGCGGGCGAACGCTTCGAAGGAGACTGGCGCTATCCCGAGCCGGGCACGCTCGGCGGGATCGATGGCAACGGCTGGTTCGTCGGCGTCGGTCACTACCGGCCCCGCACGAAGCGGTCGGCCGCACTCCATGGCGGATCGATCGCGGCGACGATGCTCGGCGAGATCCTGCTGTCGGCAGACTCACCGCTCGCGGCGGTCGGGATGCTCGCCGGCGGTGCGACGCTCGACGCGGCCGCCGCGGATGCCGATCGCGACGCCGAAGCGCGCCACTGAGATCACGGACAGGTGTGGAACGACTGCTCGTCCGCGACGCGGGTCGTCGGGTTTGCCGCGCCGCCACAGGACGCGTACACGTCCTGGGCCTCGGTACCCAGCCCGATCGCGGTCTCGAACAGCGCATCCTCGTCGAGGATCCCGTCGAACCGCGTGCGATAGCGCGGCGACGCCTTCCACTGATCGGTGTTGAGCTTCACGTACTGGCGCCAGCGTGGCATCCCGCGCGCGACCGCGATCGCCTCGAGCGCCGCCTGCTGACACTTCGCCTCGTCGTGGGCAGCGTGGAACCGCCTCGCCTCCACGAGCCGGTAGTGGATGACGTTGAGACCGTGGGCGGCGGCGTTGCCGGTCGCCTCGCACGCGACCGCGCCGTGCGAGCCACACGCGTCGAGCTTCGTGCGCGACTTCGCGTAGTGCGCGACGGTCACGCAGCGCAGCGTCTCGAGCGAGCCGGGATGCCGCAGCGACTTCCACGATCCGGTGACCCGGATCGCGTCGGCATGGCCGACCTCCGGCGCGAGCGTCGCCGCGACCGCGGCCTCGACCGTCGCCTGCCACGAGCCCTTCTTGGCGGCCTTCGGGATGCGGCCGCGCAGCGCACGTACGGCGAGCTTGCCGCCGACCTCGTCGAGGATCGCGAACGGACCCTGCGCCGGGTCGCTCGACCGCGTGCACACGACATGACCGATCTCGGCGATGCCGGCGACGACCGAGCCGGCACGCGGATCGGCGGGCTCTGCCGCGTAGCAGCTCGGCGCACACCGCGGCGGCGCCTCGGCCGGCGCGGCGCATGTC
>JAEWJO010000220.1 GCA_023386455.1 Pseudomonadota bacterium
GGATCGGGAAGTTGCACGAGCTCGCGATGTAGCACTGCTCGTGCGCGCGGTCGTGGAGGCGCCGGGCGAGCTCGCGATCGGCGTCCGCCGCGAGCGTGACCCGCGGAGACAGCAGGACCTCGTCGAACCGGCCGCCACCCGCGGTCGCGGTCATGCGGCCGCGCGCCGTGTCGCTGTACGCGAGCACGTCGACGCCGGCGCGTGCACACAGCGCGAGGTACGAGAGCATGTGGCACGACGCGATCGCCGCGACGAGCAGATCCTCGGGGTTGGGGAGCACGGGGTCGCCGCGAAACGTCGGATCGGCGCTGCCGACGATCGCGGGCTTGCGCGGCGAGCGCACGCGGAACTGGCGCGTGTAGTCGGGATAGCTGCGCGTGCCACTGCCGTCCCAGCGGAGGTGCGCGGTGTATTCGTGGGCGCTCATCCCCGTGTCGTAGCGCAGGCACGTTTCGTCACGCGTCGAAGCGTCGCGTGTAAGCTCGGCGCCTCGCCATGCACTCCGAGCCCGCGCCGCCGCGCACCGGCAAGCCCGCGTTCTACACGACGCTCTACTTCCGCGTGCTCGTGGCGATCGCGCTCGGGATCGTGGTCGGTGCGATCTGGCCGGCGACCGGCGCCAGCCTCGGCGTCCTCGGCGAGGGCTTCATCAAGCTGATCAAGATGACGATCGCGCCGCTGATCTTCTGCACGATCGTCGGCGGGATCGCGGGCATGAAGAGCATGAAGGCCGTCGGCAAGGTCGGCGGTCTCGCCCTGCTCTACTTCGAGATCGCGAGCACGGTCGCACTCGTGATCGGCCTCGTGATCGTCAACGTCGTCCGCCCCGGGGATGGCATGAACATCGACCCGGGCACGATCGATCCGGCGAGGTACGCGAAGTACACCGACCCGTCGAAGATGAAGTCGACCGTCGACTTCTTCCTCGACGTCATTCCGGAGACGTTCAACAGCGCGTTCGTCCACGGCCAGCTGCTCCAGGTCCTGCTCGTCGCGATCCTGTTCGGCTTCGCCCTCCACGGGATCGGCGAGCGCGGCAAGCCGGTGTTCGATCTGGTCGACCGCTTCGGCCAGATCATCTTCAAGATCGTCGGCTACATCATGCAGGTCGCGCCGCTCGGCGCGTTCGGCGCGATGGCGTTCACCGTCGGTTCCCAGGGAGTCGGCGCACTCGTGTCGCTCGGCGAGCTGATGCTCTGCTTCTACACGACGTGCCTCGTGTTCATCTTCGGCGTGCTCGGCCTCGTCGCGCACGTCCACGGCTTCTGCATCCTGCGCTACCTGCGCTACATCCGCGACGAGCTGTTCATCGTGCTCGGGACGTCGTCGTCGGAGTCCGTCCTGCCGCGCATGATCGGCAAGCTCGAGCGCCTCGGCGCCGGCCAGGGCACGGTCGGCCTCGTCGTCCCCGCCGGCTACTCGTTCAACCTCGACGGCACGTCGATCTACCTGACGATGGCCGCGATCTTCGTCGCCCAGGCCACGAATCAAGATCTCGGCCTCGCGTCCCAGCTCGGCCTCCTCGCGGTCCTGCTGCTCACCTCGAAGGGCGCCGCCGGCGTCACCGGTAGTGGCCTCGTCGTGCTCGCCGCGACGCTCGAGGCGACCGGCAAGATTCCGGTTGCCGGCGTCGCCGTGATCATCGGCATCGATCGGTTCATGTCGGAGGCCCGTGCGTTGACGAACGTGATCGGCAACGGCGTCGCGACCCTCGTCGTCGCGAAGTGGTGCAACGACCTCGACGAAACGACGCTTCAGGCGGAGCTCGCGGCCGGACCTACCGCGGCCGAGCCCGCGACGAGCTAATGTCGACCACATGCGCCGACTCGCGACCACGCTCGTCGTCCTCCTGATCGCCTGCAAGGGCTCGCCCCCTGCGGCCCAGAAGCAGGTCCTCCAGGCGGGCGACATCGCGCTCGTCGGCGCGACCGTCGTGCCGATGGATCGCGAGGGGACCCTCGCCGATCAGACCGTCGTCGTCCGCGGCGACAAGATCGCGATCGTCGCGCCGTCGGCGAGCGTCGACACGAAGGCGGCGACGGTCATCGACGCGACGGGCAAGTGGCTCGTCCCGGGCCTTGCCGACATGCATGTCCACACGTGGTCCGATCGCGACTTCGCGCTCTACCTCCTCAACGGGGTGACGACCGTGCGCGACATGTTCGGGTCGCCGCAGCACCTCACGTGGCGCGCGGCGATCCAGGCCGGCACGCTCTCCGGGCCGACGCTCTTCACCGCGGGACCGATCGTCGACGGCGACCCGCCGATCTGGCCCGGCTCCGCGGTCGTGAAGACCGCCGACGAGGCGCGCGCCGTCGTTCGCGCGCAGAAGGCCGCCGGCTACGACCTCGTCAAGGTCTACAACGGGCTGTCGATCGAGGCGTACGACGCGATCGTCGCCGAGGCGAAGGCGCAGAACATCCCGTTCGCGGGTCACGTGCCCGCGGCCATCGGCCTCGACAAGGCGCTCGCGTCCGGCCAGCGCTCGATCGAGCACCTCGACGGCTACGTCCCGTTCCGCGGCGAGCCTCGCGTCGACAAGGACACCATCGCCGCGACGGTGAAGGCCGGCACGTGGAACTGCCCGACGCTCGTCGTCACCGAGCGCTTCGGCCATCTCGATAACCCGGCCGCGCTCGAGAAGACCGCGGGTCTGTCGTACGTCGCCGCCGCTGTCCGCGAGCGCTGGAACCCGAAGAACGACTTCCGGCTCCAGAGCTGGACGCCCGAGATGTTCGAGAAGCAGCGCGTCGCGAACGAGCTGCGCAACAAGGTGGTCGCGTCGCTCGAGCAGGCCGGCGGCAAGCTCGTACTCGGCACCGACACCGGCAACCCGTACGTCGTCCCGGGCTTCGCCGTTCACGACGAGCTCGCGCTGCTCGTCAAGGCGGGGCTGACGCCGTGGCAGGCGCTGCGCATGGCGACGACCGCGCCCGCCGAGCTCGTCGACCAGCGCGGTGCGTTCGGCCAGATCAGCACCGGCTCTCGCGCGGACCTGCTCGTCGTCGACGGCGATCCCCTGCGCGACATCGGTGTGCTCGCGAAGCCGGCGATCGTCGTCGTCCGCGGCAAGGTCCACAGGCACGACGAGCTGCTCGCTGCGGCCGAGGCCGCGAAGCCGCCGGCGAACCCGTACGCCAAGCTACCCGCGCTCGAGGTCGAAGGCACGAAGGTGGCGGAGGCGAGCTACGACGTCGCGATGGGCGACAGCGTCGTCGGCCACGAGCGCGCGCTGATCTCGAGGCTCGCCGATGGCAAGACGCTCGCGGTGCGCGGCCAGGCGGTCTACGAGATGCCGGCGCTGGTCTTCCAGTACCGCGCGACGCCGGACACCCTCGAGCTCACCGATCTCGTCACGGTCACGCGCGATGGCACGAAGGTGATCGCGAAGCCGAAGACCGGTGATCCGATCGAGCTCGCGACGGCGCGAGATGCCGTGATCGCGCCCCAGACGATCGCGGAGTTCGTGTGGTACGCGACGCGGCTCGCGGCGTTGAAGGTCGGAGGCACCCAGACCATCACGGCGGCCGAGGTGATGACCGAGAACGCGGTCCAGCTCACGCCCGCGAGCTTCACGTTCAAGCGCATCGAGGACCTCGACGGCCGCCGCCGCTACGAGATCTCCGGCAAGCACGGCGCGATGGAGCTGACCGGCACGTTCTCCGTCGACGCCGACGGTGCACCGCACGTGGTCGAGGTGAAGGTTCCGTTCGGCACGTTCATCACGAAGCGCGTCGAGAGCGCTGCCGATCAGCGGTAGTGAACGATCGCCCGCACGATGTGGCGGCGGCGATCGAGCTGCACGATCTCGACGACGGTCTTGCCGCGGTGGTTCCTGTAGATCATGGCGAGGCCGCCGACGCCCGGTACCGCGTCGAGGGGCTCGAACCGCAGCTGACCGTTCGCCGCCGCGAGCCCGGCCGCGAAGTAGCCGCGTAGCTCGGCCTTGCCGACGATCGTGCCATCGGCGCGACCGAGCCGCTCGACGACCAGCGGCGAGGTCAGCTCGACGTGATCGGCGTAGTGCGCGAGGATCGGCTCCAGGTCGCCGGCGTTCCAGGCCTCGACCCACGCCTGCATGAACGCGCTCGCATCGTCGACCGACAACACCTGCGCGTCGGTTCCGGCCGCCGCGGCGATCGCGTCCTCGATGCGGTCGTCTCCCCAGTACAGCTCGCCGTCGCCGATGAAGACGGTCGGCGCGCCGAAGATGCCGCGCCCCATCGCCTCGTCGGTGCGCTCGCGCAGCTTCTGCTTCGTCTCCGTCGTCTCGGCACGCGCGAGCAGCTCCACCGGATCGATCGCGAGCGAGAGATCCGCGACCAGGCGCGCGAGCACGTCGCCGATGACGTCGGCGCTGTCGATCGCGCGGTCGTCGACGAAGTTCGCCGCGAACACGCGCCGGCTCAGCTCGCCGATCCAGCGCTCGTTCTCGACGAGCATGCTGACGCGCGTCGCGAGCAGCGACCTGCGCGGAAACTCGGTGGGGTGACCGAACGCGACCCGGTGACGCTCTGCGCGGCGCCGGACGTCCTTCCACATGTGGCTGCCACGCGGCGCGTTGCGCGAGAACGGCGAGTCCGACGAGCCGTGCAACGCCTGGAAGATCGGTCCCAGGATGAACGGCCGCCATGCGATCTCGACGCCGGCCGATGCCGCGATCGACTCGATGCGCTCGACCGCGAGATACGAGTAGGGGCTGGCGTACGTGTACCAGAGCTCGATCCGGCGGCTGCTCACGACGCGAGCATCGCATCGCGGCAGCAGGCCCCGCCATACAGCTCGGCCTGTCGCCGAGAGGCACAGATCGGCATGCCGATCGCAATGCCTGCGGGTATGCGCGCAGCTCCCGTCCTCGTTCTCGCCCTCGCCAGCTCCGCATGTGCCGAGAAGCGCGACGAGCCGCCACCGCAGCGCGAACGCCCCGCGTCGACGCTCACGGGGACGCAGCCCCGAGGCATGCGCAATTGTCCGAGCGCCGTACCATCCGCGCGGACCGTCTCGATGCCGACCGACAAGGGCGTCGATGTTCTGATCACCTCGCCTGACTTCGATGCGCGAAGGAAGATCATCGCGCTCGCCGAGCTCCACGGCAGCCTGCGCGAGCCCAACCCGTTGATCCCCGGACACAACGGCATGCACGGCGGCCCGGGCTCGATCGGGCGGTGCCCGATCATCCACGCGAGCACCACGGTGAAGGTCACCTACATCCCCGGTGGCGTGCGCATCCACGTGATCGCGAACGCAAAGCAGGACGTCGCGCGCCTGCAACAGGCGACCGAGACCCGCATCCGAACATTCGAGTTGCCGTCCAGCTGACCCGGGTGCTAGAAGAATCTCGTGACTCGTTCCCTGCTCCGCGAGCGTTAGCCGGCCGACGCGACTTCGCGTTTCGGATCGCAACAGCTACGTGTCGAGAAAGGAAGAGGTCATGTCCACGGATACCGTCATCGTCGAGATCCGCGCCGCCGAGGGTGGCGCAGATGCCAAGCTACTGGTCGAGGAGCAGGTCGCGATCTACGTGAAGCTGGGAGGCCGGAGGTCTCTTTAGCGTCGCGATCGTCGAGCGCCGTGCCGGCCTCGCGGTCATTCGCGTCACCGGCAAGGGTGCGCGGTCGCTGTTCGAAGGCGAGGTCGGCGGTCACCGCTGGCAACGCGTGCCTCCGACCGAGAAGCACGGGCGCGTGCAGTCGAGCACGATCACCGTCGCGGTGCTCGACGAGTACGCCGACGCCGCGATCGTGATCCGCGAGGAGGACCTCGAGTGGAAGGCGTGTCGCTCGCCTGGCAAGGGAGGTCAGAACGTGCAGAAGACCGACTCGGCCGTGCAGGTGACGCACCTGCCGACGGGCATCCAGTTCCGCGCGCACGAGTCGCGCTCCTGGTACGCGAACAAGCAGGCAGCGCTCGCCAGGTTGCGCGAGCGCCTCGAGACCGACGCGCGCGACTCCGCCACCGCGGCGCGCGCCCAGGAGCGGCGCGATCAGGTCGGCAGCGGCATGCGCGGCGACAAGCGGCGGACGATTCGCGCGCAGGATGACAGCGTGCTCGATCACCTGACCGGGCGAACGTGGCGGCTGCGCGACTACCGGCGCGGTGCGTGGTGATGTTAGCGATGCGCGAGCAGATACGTGCGCCGGCTCGGATGTTCGGCGCCGGGATAGGGCTCGCGATCGAGCCTCGCCTCGACCGTGAGCCCGGCGTCGGCAAGCGCCGCGGCGACCGCCTCGGGGCGATGGAACACGAAGTCGAGCGACGTGGCGCTGCCGAACAGCTCGTCGACGTGAACCGTCTCGGTCCCGACGTGGAACGCGACGAGCGCGAGGCCACCGGGCGCGAGCACGCGCGCGAGCTCCGCGAACGGTCGTCCGAGCTCGGCCGTCGCGAGGTGGACGATCGAGTAGAACAGCACCGCGCCACGGAGGCTTCCCGACTCGTACGGCAGCGCGAACAGATCGCCGATGCGGAACACGAGTCCGGGATGTGCCGCCCTCGCCTCCTCGATCATCTCGGGAGACAGGTCGAGGCCCTCGACGTGCGCGCCGCGATCGGTGAGGTAGCGTGCGACGTGGCCCGGGCCGCAACCGAGGTCGGCGACGAGGCCGCCCGTCACGCGCTCGGCGAACGCATCGAGCATCGCGCGATCGAGCGGCTTGCCGGCGAGCTCGTCGAGCAGGTGCTCGCGGTACCCGCGCGCCACCGGTGCGTAGCCTGCTCGCAGCGCGTCGGCTCTCGGGTCGCTCACGCCGCGACTGTATCAGCGCCTGGCATCGAGCGTCATCGTGCGCTCGAGACGCTCCATCGGTCGATCGCCGGTCGAGATGAAGCCGGCGCGGCTCAGGTCGAGGTCGGCGATCACGATGCACGCGAACGCGATCAGCACCGGGACGACGTAGAGCGTCAGCGTGCTGCGCGTCTTGACCATGCCGCTCGCGTACGCGGACACGCCGATCGCGACGATCGCCACGATCAGCACGAGCATGTAGATCGTCTTCGGCACGCGGGCATTGAGCGAGAGGTCGCGCGCCGCCTCGAGCCGGATCATCTCGGTGACCCTGTCGAGATACCCGGCGGACAGATCCCAGTCGGGATGCTCGTGCGCGAGCCGCGACGTGACGGTCATGAGCTCGGCCTGGATCCGCTCGGCGCGCCAGGTCTCGGCGTCGGCTCCATCGGCGGTTGCCACGTAGAAGGCCCTGCGTTCGCCGACGTAGCGGCGCAACAGCTCGCGGCTCTGCGACCGGGCGGGCTCGGGGAGACCGTCTGCATACAGGTACGTCGTCTCGATGGCGCCGGCCTCCGCGATCAGGACCTCGCGGCGCGCCGCGAACCGCGACTCCGCCATCGACATCGAGAAGCCGAGCAGCAGCGCGAGCAGACCGAGCGTCGAGGCCTGGACCGCGGAGACCTGCGAGCGCACGTTCTCGTTCTCGCAGCTGCGGCTGCGCGTGCCCGCGCGATAACCGATCTCGGCGACCGCGACGAACAGCAACGTCACCGCGCACGCGATGTACGCAAACGCCATGTCTGGAGGTACCTCGCGCCCTCGCTCCCGCAATGACGCGATCTACGCACTCAGGTATCGGGCGCGTTCGGCGGGCGCTCGTGATCGACGAACTCCTTCACCGAGGGCCGCGCCCAGACGGCGCGCGCGTACGCGTGCAGCGGAGCGGGGAGCTCGTGACCGGTCGCGACGAGGCGCATGAGCGCGAACGCGAGATCGACGTCGACGACGCCGAACGTTCCAAACAGCGCGCCGCGTCCGTCGGCGCCGAGCCGCGTGGCGACGCGGACGAGGTCGTCGGCGGCCTTGCGCGCGTCGGCCGATAGCGGCGCGACCGCGGTGGTGCTCGGGTACAGGATCCGCTCGGCGGGTCGCTCGCGGCGCAGCGCATCGTGGTCCTGGCGCATCCACGCCATCACCTGACGTGCGCGCGCGCGATCGTGGACGTCGACCGGCAGCATGCGTGGCTCGGGGACGATCTCCTCGAGGTACTCGACGATCGCCAGCGATTCGGCGAGCCAGAGCTCGCCGTGCTGGAGCACCGGCGCGGTGCCGGTGTAGGTGCGATCGCGCATCAGGTCGATCGCGCCGACACCCTTGCGCATCATGGCCCGCGCGGTGGTGAACGGGATGCCCTTCTCGCGCAGCACGACGTGAACGACGCAGACCCATGGACTGCTCCACGAGGCCTCGACGTACAGGACGATCCGCTCGCTCGAGATCAACGCACGGGATGATACAGCGATGCGCGGGTCAGGCTACGCTGCGCCCCACATGCGCCGCGTGCTGTTGTTCGGAGCCCTGCTGCTGGCGGCGACGCGTGCGGACGCACAGCCGGTGCCCGCGCCGCCCCCGGGCGAAGGGCCGCCGGTGAAGACGGAGGGCTCGCCGATGGCGCCGGACCCCGGGCCACCGCTCGTCCAGCCGCCGCCGGGACCGACGCCACCGGCGCCGCCCCCACCGGCGCCCCCCGTCGCCCCGCAGGTGGCCGCACCGATCCGCGTCGCGCTCCAGTGCGAGGAGCCCGGCCGCACGAAGGCGTGTCCGGCGTTCCTGCTCGGTCTCGTCGACGCGAACAAGGTCCTGCTGAGCTCGCCGCGCAGTGATGCCGACGTCACGGTCTACGCGACGTCGAACGAGATCGCGCTCGTCGATCGACTTCACCTCCGCTTCGTCGGCCACATGCCGAACGCGCCGTCGGTGATCGAGCTCGACGTCGATCTCGACACGCGGAAGACCGACGACGAGCAGCGCGCCGCGATCGAGCCGGCGTTCCTCCAGGGCATCGCGCTGTTCGTGCGTGCGCGCCACCCGTCGGCCGTGACCGTCGGCCTGACCGTCCCCGCGGGCATGTCCGAGGTGAAGACGAAGGGCTCGCCGTGGGCGATCGCGCTGAACCTCGAGGGCAACGGCAACTACACCGACAAGTACCGCTCGGCGAACGCGGAGCTGAACCTCGTCGGCCGCTACATCACGAAGCGGTTCCGCGCGCTGACGCTTCATTCGCTGAGCGGCGGCCTGAATCGCCAGCCACCGTTGACGCTCGACGACGGCACCGTCGTCTCGCTCGATTCGAACCAGTGGGCATTCCGCGGCGGCGCGGAGGCGATCTACTCGTTCGACGACACGTGGTCGATCGGCGTCGGCAGCTACACGTCGTTCGAGGATCCGAAGGCGCAGTACGAGTACACCTCGCGAACCCGCGCCGCGCTCGCGTGGGACATGTTCCCGGCGGATGATCCGCGCGGCAACCATCTCTCGGTCTTCTATCACCTCGGCTGGCAGGTCGACCGCTACAACATCCGCAACGACATCGGCGAGCGGTTCGCGCAGTTCCCCGTGCACGGCATCGACGCCTCTGGCAGCGTGCGCCACGACAAGATCTCCTACGGCCTCAACCTGTCGAGCGACATCCAGCTGAATCATCCCGCCCGGCGGCACCTGTTCACCGCGGCGCCGTTCGTGACGGTCCAGCTCGGCACGCACGTCGACCTCGAGCTGTCGCTCTCGGTGACCCAGCGCGAGCTACCGGCACCGGATCCGGCCGCGATCGATCCCGCCGACTACGAGCAGCTCTCTCGCCTGTCGTTCGCCGAGCCGCTATCGATCACCGGCGCGATCGGCCTCACGATCCACTGGGACCCGACCAACGGCGTCCGGAACGAGCGGATCCAGTCGATCTAGTACGCCGCCGCGAGCAGCGGCCGACGCTGCGCCGCGTTCAGCTGGTGCGCGGCGGAGGCAGACGACGCGATCGCGAACAGGTGCAGGATGAGCCCCGGCAGGATCAGCGCGTAGCCGAGGCCGACGACGACGAACCACAGGAACGCGGCGACGAACCGGCCCGCGTAGAGGTGGCCGGCGCCGGGAATGAACAGCGTCAGCATCGCGGCGAGCATCGGGCTCGCGGTGCGATAGCGCTCGACGGGAACGAGCGCGGTCTCGCGGCGCAGCGGGATGTAGCTCGGGCGAGCAGGACGCGCGGCGCCGAGCTTCTGGCGCCCCGGCATCGCGTAGACGATCGTGCCGTCGTCCTCGACGTCCATCTTCAGCTGGTCTCGCGCTGAAAGATCATCGAGCACGCGCTGGGCGTCCTCGATGGAGCACGGCGCGAAGTACGCGAGTGCAGGCGCCGTGATCTTCGCGTCGGTCGTGTGGGCAAGCTCGAGGAGCCGCGCCTCGATCGCGCTTGGATCTTTGATTCGTGTCACGCAGAACTGTGTAATCACTACACGCCGCATGTCACCCCCTGATCGGTCAGGTGCCGTCGTCCGGTGGCGCAGCGTACAGCGTGCGAATTCCGCGGAGCGCCGCGCGCGGGTAGATCGTGCCGTGCTGCTCGTCGGGCATCGGCTCGTAGGTCCACGTGACGCCGGGCGGCGCGTTGAGGCGTAGCGCGGTCAGCAGCGTCGCGACCGCCTGCTGCGTCTCCTCGTAGTCGGCCGTCGCGATGTACACGTGCCTCTCGCCGGCGGTCCACCACGCGAGCTTCTCGTTCGCGTGGCGGACGAGCGCCTGCTCGTTCCACCACACGCTCGGATCGACCGCGATGTACGCATCGAACAGCGTCGGCTCGACGAGGAACGTCTCGAGCACGAACAGACCCGCGAGGGACTCGCCGATGATCCCCGACTCGTCGGTCACGCGGTACCGCGACGCGATCAGCGGCTTCAGCTCGTCGCGCAAGAACGCTCGGAACTTGTCGGAGCCGCCGGCGTGTGGCGCTGCTTCCTTCTCCTCGGCGACCGTCGTCTCGGCGGCGAGATCGCGGCGCCGCTCGGTGTTCTCGACGCCGACGACGATCAGCGGCCGGATCACCGCGTTCTTGATCGAGACGTCGACCGAGCCGACGACGTGCGGAAAGTCCTCGCCGAGCCCGCCGTCCGGCATGTAGAGCACCGGGTAGCGCGCGGCCGACTTCGCGTAGCCGGGCGGAACGTACACGTTGATCACGCGGCGCTCGCCGAGGACCTTCGACTCGATCGTGAACGTCTCGCCGATCGCGGCCGGTGTCTTCGTCGACGCGACAGGGGTCTTGCTCGAGACGGGGGTGCCCGCGCAACCGGCGAGCGCGACAACGGCGATCCAGCGCAACATCGAGGCGAGCACACCACGTTTCGCAGCCGGGATGGTCCCGGTCCGTGCGATGATCGGCGCAGGGGGACCGATGCGTAGCTCGTCGTTCGCGCTCCTGTTCCTGATCGGCTGCGGTGGTGGCGGCAGCGGTACCGACGCCCCGGGCTTCATCGACGCGGCGACACCGATCGCGCGCTGCGAGCGCCCTGCCCTGGTCGACACGTCCAGTCCGACGGCGACGGTCGGCGATGGCTCGCCCGCCAGCTGCACGCAGGCCGCACTCCAGCAGGCCGCAGCCGGCGGCGGGACGATCGTCTTCGACTGCGGCGCGGCCCCCGTTACGATCACGGTGACCTCGGCGATCACGTTCACGAAGGAGACCGTGCTCGACGGCGGCGGTACCGTCACGCTGAGCGGCGGCGGGACCTCGCGCATCCTGTACCTCGACTCGAACTACAACGCGCCGACGCCGCGGCTCACCGTCCAGCGGCTGTCCTTCCGCGACGGCAAGAGCCCGGCGACCGGCGAGGACACCGCGCAGGGCGGCGGCGCGATCTATCGCGACGGTGGCAGCCTCACCGTGCTCGACTCGCACTTCGAGAACAACCACGGTCCCGCGACCGGACAGGACGTCGCCGGCGGCGCGATCTACGGCTTCGGCGGCGGCGAGACACTCGTCGCCGGCAGCACGTTCGTCGGCAACGCGGCGAGCGACGGAGGTGCCGTCGGCAGCCTCAACGGCAACCTGACCGTCATCAACAGCACGTTCACCGGCAACGCCGCGACCGGCACCGGCGGCAACCCGGGCGATGGCGGGTGTGGCGGCGCGATCTACATGGACGGCGGCGACGAGGCGACATCGCTGTGCGGGGTGACGATCCGAGACAACACCGCGGGCGCGATCGGTGGTGGCGTGTTCCGCGTCTCGAACGACAACTCCGGCTCGTTCGCGATGGATCGCTCGACCGTCGACAACAACCGCGTGACGGCGAGCGGCGAAGGCAACGCCGGCGGCCTGTACTTGCAGGGCCTCGCGCTCACGATCACGGCGAGCACGATCTCCCGCAATCAGGCCTTCTACAACGGTGGCATCTGGATCAACACCTGCACCGTGCAGATGACGAACGTGACGATCGCGGAGAACACCGCGACCGGCAGCAACGGCGGTGGCGTCTGGCTCGGTCACACGCCGACCGGCACGATGACGAACTGCACGATCGCGAACAACCACTCGGCCGCATCGGGCCAGATCGCAGGCGCGATCTTCGGCGATGGCCTGACGCTCGTGAACACCGTCATCGCGAACAACACCGCGATGTACACGCCGAGCTGTGATGCGAAGCGCACCGACGGCAGCGGGAACCTCCAGTGGCCCAACAGCGCACTGTGCACGACAGGCCCCCTCGTCGCGGACCCGATGCTCGGTGCGCTCGGCGATAGCGGTGGCGATACCGAGACGCTGGTGCCCGCGGCCGGCAGCCCGGCGAAGGGCATCGCGACCGGCTGCCCGCCGACCGATCAGCTCGGCAATCCTCGTCCCGAGCCCTGCACGGCCGGCGCCGTCGAAGCCCCCTGACTCCGGGGTGGACGCCCTCGCCCGCGCGCCGCAGACTTGGCTCATGAGTCGCCGCGACGAGCTACTCGGCTACATCGAGGAGACCCGGCGGCTCCAGCGCCGGCTCGTGGTCATCTTCGGCGCGCTCGCGGTCGTACCGTTCGGCCTCATGATCTGGAGCGTCGGGCTCGGCGCGTTCACGCTTGTCATGCTCGCCCTCGTCGCGGTCTGCTCGTTCTGGGTGACCGCGGCCCACAACGCGGCACACCGCCAGAAGCTCGAAGAGCTCGATCGCGTCGATCGCAACCAGGGCAAGCCACTGCAGACGGCTCACCGCCGCTGGCATCACTGACGCGTCGCCGGGCGCGCACGCTCGCGGCCACCCTGTCCTGACGAATTCGTGAAACGCGCGCGGCTGTCCGGGCTCTACCTCCTCAGGATGGCTCGGACACTCCTCGCATCACATGATGTCGAGGTCGAGATCCGTGGGCGGTGTGACGCCGGTGACTGGGCGGGAGCGGCAACGCGCATCCTCGAGCGGTACGGCCGCGAGCTGATGGAGTTTCTGGTCGCGACCGCGCGCAGCGAGACCGACGGCGGCGAGGCGTTCTCGCGGTTCACGGAGGAGATGTGGAAGAGCCTGCCGACGTTCCGCTGGCAGGCGAACGCGCGAACCTGGTGCTACGTCCTCGCTCGCCGTGCGCTCGGCCGGGTGCTTCGCGATCGCGCTCGTCGTCCCGGCAAGCCGATCGCGCTCGACGATGCGCCCGACGTCGGGTGTATCGCGGAGCGCGTGCGCACCGAGACGGTCTCGTACCTGCGCACCGGTGTGCGCGACCGGATCGCCGACTTGCGTGCGGCGCTCGATCCGGACGACCAGGCGCTGTTGATCCTGCGCGTCGACCGCGGCCTCGACTGGCGCGATGTAGCGCTCGCACTCTCGGACGAGGACGTCGCCGGTGACGCGCTGGCACGCCGTGCCGCAGCGATCCGCAAGCGGTTCGAACGGATCAAGAGACAGCTTCGCGAGCGGGCTAGCGAGATGCAGTGACGCATGCGGCGTACCGATCGCAATGACGATGAACCGGCGCAGACCGTGACGACCGGGGACGAGCTCGGCTCGCTCGCGTCGCTGCTGACCGCCGTGGCGCGCACTCGCGACGCTCCCGCACTCGCACCGGGCACCGTGGTCGGCGAGCAGTACCGCATCGAGCAGGTCGTCGGCCAGGGCGCGATGGGCGTGGTGTACCGCGCACGCGACCTGCGCCTCGACCGCGACGTCGCGCTCAAGGTCGGGATCGCGGTGACACCGGCGGCGCTCGATCGCATCGAACGCGAAGCGAAGGCGCTCGCACGTCTCGCGCACCCGAACGTCGTCGTCGTGCATCAGGTCGGCAGGATCGAGGACCGCGTGTTCATCGCGCTCGAGCACGTCGACGGCGGCACCGCGCGCGACTGGCTCGAGGCGTGCGATCGATCGTGGCGCGAGATCATCGCGCTCTACGCGGCAGCGGGTGCCGGACTCGCGGCCGCGCACGCAGCGGAGCTCGTCCATCGAGACATCAAGCCCGACAACATTCTCGTCGGCAGCGATGGCCGCCCGCGGATCGCCGACTTCGGTGTCGTCGGCGTGGCGAGCGGGTCCAACCCGGGCATCGCGGGGACGCCCGGCTACATGGCCCCCGAGCAAATCGCCGGCGACACCGTCGACGCGCGTGCCGATCAGTACGCGTTTGCCGCCAGCGTGTGGGAAGCGGTGTTCGGTGCACGCCCCGAGTCCGATCCGGAGGTGCCGGACCGTCCACGCAGACGACTGCCGCGTCGCGTGATCGCTGCGTTGCGCCGCGCCCTCGCATCGAACGCGGGTGATCGCTGGCCGAGCGTCGAGGCGTTCGTGCGAGAGCTACGGCGCGACCCTCGCCGCACGCAAGTCGCCGTGGCAAGCGTCGCGGTCGTCGCTGCTGCTGCGGCGACAAGTTATGCGCTGTGGCCTGCGGCACCCTCACCATGCAACGACGCAGCGGCCCGGATCGCCGACGTCTGGAATCCCGCGCGGCGCGAGACTCTCGTCGCGAGATCCGGCGTCGCAACGACGCTCGCCGGCGCGATCGATCGGCGCGTTGCGGACTGGACCACGACGCACACCGCCGCGTGCAAGGCGACGCGCGTCGACGGGCTCGCATCCGAGGCGTTGCTCGACCACCGCATGTTCTGCCTCGCGCGCCGCCGCGCCGAGCTCGCCGCGATCGTCGACCGCACTTCCGCCGGCGACGCCGGCGTGATCGCGGCCGCAGGCCCATTCCTCGACGGCCTGCCCCGCCCCGGCACCTGCCTCGACGCCACGGTCGCCGAAGGGCCGCCCGTCCCGACGGATCCGGACACGCGACGCAAGATCGACGAGGCGCTGCCGGCGATCGCCGACGCGCAAACGGCGGCGCTCGATCGCGGCCAGATCGATCCGCTCGGCAAGAGCGCGCGCGCCGTCGAGCTCGCCCGCGCGACCGCATGGTCGCCGACGATCGCCGCAGCGCTCGCCCTCCGCGGCCAGGTGCTCTACGAGCTCGACAAGCGCGAAGACGCGCTCGAAGTGCTCGAGGAGGCGGCGAGGATCGCACTCGCCGCGAAATCGGATCACGATGCGGCGTTCGCCTACGTCGACAGCGCGAGGGTGCTCGCCGACCTCGGCCGCCTGCCGGAGGCGCGACGGATGATCGACGTCGCGCGCTCGCTGTGGGAGCGCAACGGCAAGCCTGCCGATGTCGGCTGGCGCGTTCACCACGGTGTCGCGCATATCGCCCAGGTCGAGAACAATCCAGCCGAGTTGCTTGCCGCGGTCACGATCCAGGCCGAGCTCTCGCGCGCGGCGTTTGGCGATAGCGCCGTCGCGGTCGGCAACGACGACTTCAACCTGTCGGTCGCGCTCCTCGGCGCAGGCAAGCTCGAAGACGCCGGGGTCGCCGCCGAGGCTGCACTCGCCGCGTACACGAACGCGCTCGGCGATCATCCGACGACGGCCCAGGCGCACGGGCAGATCGCGCTCGTCAGCCTGCGCGCCGGCAAGATCGACGCCGCATTCGAGCACGCCAGCCAGGCGGTCGCGATGCTCGAGCGCTGGTTTGGTCCCGACGACGCACGCCTGGTCCCGCACCTCTCGATGCTCGGCGATGCGTATCGCCAGCGCGGTGACGCCAGGCGCGCCCGAGACCTCCAGCGCCGTGCACTCGCGATCCTCCGGGCGAAGGATCCGACTTCACCGCGCGTCGGGCAGCTCGAGCAGAACCTCGCGATCAGCGCACTCTCGGCCGGCGATCTCGCCGCGGCGCGTACGCATGCCGAGGCGGCACTTGCCGCACAAGAAGCGCGGCTCGGACCCGACAACCTCGGGCTTGTCGACGTCCTGCCCGTCGTCGCGGCCATCTCGCGCGAAGGTCCGACGCCAGACCTCGATGCCTCGCTGCGACACCTCGATCGCGCGCTCGCGCTCGCGACGCCCAAGCTCCCCGACGGGCATCGCATCTTGCTCAACCTGACGATCGAGCGCTCGTACACGCTCACCCTGCTCGGCCGTGGCGCCGAGGCCGTCGCCCAGCTCACGCCCTGGTATCGGCGGCTCGGCTCGCTCGACGTCGGCGTGCAATTGCCGAACGAGCTGCGCTTCGCGCTCGGCAAAGCACACGCTGCAGCCGGTGCCACGAGCAAGGCGTGCGCGCTCGCCGGTGAGGCCGAAGACGGCTACCGCGCCATCGGCGTCGAGGTCATGCTCGACACGGTCGCGACCTGGCGCACCGATCACTGCACGGCCGCGCGACGGTAGTCCGTGTCACTACAACGGTGCGTACTGGTTCAGGATCTTGATCCGGCGCACGTCTTCGCAGTTGTTCGACGTCTCCACGTTCATTCCGGCTGAGATCAGGAGCGCATTGTTGAGGGAGTTCGAGCCACAGTTGCAGCCGAACTTGTCCTTGCGGGGCACGATGTGGTCGACATTCGCGTAGACAGGATTCCAGGCATAAATGAACTTGCCCGGCGGTAGCAGCTTCCCGTCGTCGTCGGTGTTGAAGTACCAGGTGTAATCGAAGCTGAGCCAGACGGGTTCGTGAGTGAACCAGCGAGTGCCGTCGCCGAAGATGTAGTCTGATTTCATCGAACCGGTACCGTGCATCGCGATGTTGGCGCTCTTCACCGCGTTTTTCTTCGACTGCGAGAACTCGCCGCCACTCGTACCCGGAACTCCGTTGCTGTACGGGCCGGCGGGCACTCGCTCGCAGCACGCTTCGCGCGGGATCGTCTTGAACTCGACGTCCCAGCCGCCAACGTAGTCGGCTGGATAGGTCGGCGCGCCGGTACCTTCTTCTCTCACCAGGCAGAGAGCAAGCGTGACGTCGTCGTCGGGGTCGTCGGGGTCGTTCTCGTCGACATGGTCGATCACAAAATCGAACGTGTGACCCGTTTCCCAGAGCGTGTTCTTGGCACCGGCCTTACAAGCCGAGAGCGCATCGTCCTTGTGGACAATGTCGTAGAAGGCCTTTTGTTTGGACCATATGAGATCAGGCGCCCCCAGCGAGCACGAGACGTTGAGCACCTGGCACGGCGCCACGCTCTTCGCGATCCACTTCTTGCACGCGGCCTCGGTGCGGCCTGACCAAAGACAGACGGCGGCTGCTGCGATCGCGATCATCAACAACGAACGGTTCATGGAGCTCTCCTCGGTTTGTGAGGAGGTAGTGCCCGCCACCCGCGCGTGTGACCGAAAACCCTTCGGCGACGGCATCACAGACGCGTCGCCGACCCGCGCGCACGCTCGGTCCGCGCGCCGACGCACGCTCGATCGCTCGCGCCCTGCGTGGATGTAGGTACGGCGCGCGCCAACGCGACGCAACCCCGGCGATCGCTTGCGCATCGCGCCCTGGCACGAAGCCTGCTGAGCGAACACCCATCGGCGGTCTGACGCATGCGCTCGCCCGAACCCATCTCTCGCCCGGTCCGGTTCACCGCCGGGGACACCCTCGAAGGCCGCTACCAGATCATCGAGCTGCTCGACATCGGCGGGATGGGCGCGGTGTTCCTCGCCGAGCACCTGCGCCTCAAGCGGCGGCTCGCGATCAAGGTGCTCCACGTCGAGCTGGCGCGCGACACGGCGATGATCCAGCGCTTCATGAAGGAGGCGCACGCGGCCGGGTCGCTCGGTCATCCGAACATCGTCGAGGCAACCGACATGGGGTTTGCCGACGAGCACACGCCGTACATCGTGTTCGAGTACCTCGAGGGCGCGCTGCTGACCGAGGAGATCTATCGCGCCGGCGGGATGCCGCCGCGCCGGGCACTCGCGATCGCCCGCCAGATCGCGTCCGCGCTCGAGGCCGCGCACGCGGCCGGCATCGTCCACCTCGATCTGAAGTGCGACAACGTGTTTCTCACCGACAAGAACGGCGCGGCGGATCACGCGACCGTCATCGACTTCGGCATCTCGAAGTTCATGGAGGTCGACGCCGAGATCACGCAACCGGCCGTCCCGATCGGCACGCCGGAGTTCATGGCACCCGAGCAGATCGAGGCGCCCGACTGCGTCGATCACCGCGCCGACATCTACGCGCTCGGCGTCTGCCTCTACGAGATGTTCACCGCGCGACGCCCGTTCTCGGGCGAGGACCCGCGCATGCTGTTCCACCGCATCGTCCACGAGCCCGCGCCACCGCTCGCTCGCCCGGAGGTCTCGCGAACCGTCGACGCGTTCGTGTTCGAGCTCCTCGCGAAGGACCCGGCGAAGCGGCCGTCGAGCATGCGCGAGGTGATCGACCGGATCGATCAGCTGCAGCTCGAGCTCGTGGGCGAGCGCCGGGCGTCGCGCACGCGCAATCGCACCGAGCAGCCCGCTCCGCAGGCGCCGCCGGCGATCGTCCGTCCCGTCGCTCCGCAGCGACCGTCGGTCGTACCGTGGGTGCTCGCGATGCTCGTCGCCGGTGCCGCCGGCGGCATCCTCCACTACATGGACGTCTCGGCGCCCGACACGCGCCGCGCCGCGCCGCTGCCGGTGCTCGACCTCGAGAGCGACGCGCAGCAGGTGACGACGCTCGTCGCGACCCAGCTCCGCGCCACGCGCATGCGCGCGGATTCGATCGCACGCACGCCGCTCCTTCGTGCCGCGATCGACACGGACGCCGCGACGCTCGGCGACATCGCCCGCAGCGAATCGCTGTTCGAGCCCATCGCGAACGAGACGATCGAGATCTTCCAGGCGCGCGCCGGCGAGCTGCGCTCGGTCGTCCGCATTCCGACGAGCGCGGCACCACTCGCCGCCGCCGAGCAGCAGGAGCTCGTGCGCACCGACGCCGGCATCCTCGTCCAGACGACCGCGCCGATCGCGAGCGAGGGCGCCGAGCTCGCCGGTGCTGTCGTCGTCTCCTCGTTCATCGACCTCGTCCCGCTCCAGGATCGGATCGCGACGCGTGCGCGCCAGTTCGTCTCGGCGGTCACGACGCCGCCCGTGATCGACGTGTCGCACACGACCGAGCGCGAGGTGATCCGCTACGCACGCACCGGCAGCCTCGGCATCGCGGCGGTGCTCCTCTTGCTCGTCGCCTGGGTGCTCACCCACCGCGACTAGCCACCACGTCTTCCCGGTCGCGTCGCAACGGTTGTACGCTGCGGCGACATGGCAGTGACGGCACCGCCCCGGCAGGTGGCACTTCCGCAGCCCACGCGGCCGCCGAGCTACAACCGGTACATCGTGCTGATCGCCGGCATCGTCGGCGTGCTCGGCATGTTCCAGCCGCTGATGTCGATCGGCCGCGGCAAGCTGTCGATCGAGATCAGCGCGTACGAGCTGTCGTTCGGGCTCTCGCGCACGCACGAGGTGTTCGACACGCGGCTGCCGCTCGTCGCCGAGATGAGGCTGCCTGCTGACGTCCGGTCGACGCGAGACGACATCAAGATGGTCATCGACGCCGCGAAGGGCGCGGCACTCGCTTATATCCCCGCGGCGTTGCTCGCGCTGATCGGCGTGATCGCGGTCGCGCGCAAGAAGCTCGGCCGGGTGCTCGGCGGTGCGGCGCTCCTGTTCGCGCTCGCCTCCGTCGCCGCCTACCTCGGCTTGCGCTACGGCATCGACTACGGCAAGGACGAGGAGCCACTGCTCCAGCGCGTCCAGCTCCAGCTCCAGCTCGGCGCGCACGTCTTGCTCGCTGTCGGAATCGGCGCCGGCATCGCCGGCCTGTCGTCGCTCCTCAAGCCCGATCGTTAGCGCTATCCCGCCGTCCGGATCCGGAACCGGCGCAGCGCGAGCGGGATCGTGATCGCGAGGACGACGAGGCAGGACACCGCCGCGACCGCCACCGCGTGCTGCAGCGGCCACGGCGCGTCGGCCGGCATGGCAGTCGGGTTCCCGAACAGCTCGCGCACCGCGGCGGCGATCGTCGAGATCGGGTTCCACGCCGCGATCGTGCGCAGCGCGGGCGACAGACCGGCGAGTGGCACGAACGTCGACGCGAGGAACGTCGCGGGGAACATCGTCATGAACACGACCCCCTGCGCCGCGTCCGGCGAGCGCACGAGGAGCCCGAGCAGCGTGCCGGTCCACTGCATCGCCGCGGCGAACAGCAGCACGAGGCCAAACCCGCCGAGCGCGTGCGGCAGATCGGTGTGGATGCGCCAGCCGACGATGAGGCCGGAGATCGAGAGCACGATGATGCCGATCACGGCGGCACCGAGCTCGGCGAGGATGTGACCGTTCAGGTACGCGGCGCGCGCCATCGGGAGGGTGCGGAAGCGATCGATGACCCCCTCGTGCAGGTCGGTCGCGATCGACGTCGCCGGTCCCATGATGCCGAACCCGAGCGACTGGATCATGACGCCGCCGAGCAGGTACTCGCGGTAGCTGCCGTCGGGGATCGCGATCACCCCACCGAACACGTACGTGAACAGCAGGACGAACATGATCGGCTGGAGCGTGACGTCGAGTAGCTTCTCGGGAATCTGGCGAACGTGCTCGAGGTTGCGCCGGGCGAGGACGAGACTGTCGGAGACGAGGCTCATGCGGCCACCTTCGTCGCCCCACCGTCGGAGCCGGTGATCGTGAGGAACACGTCGTCGAGCGTCACCTCGCGGCGATGGACGTCGACGACATCGATCGAGGCCGCATCGAGCACCCGCACCACCTCGACGAGCCGGACGCCGGCGCGCAGCGGCGCGGTGACCTGCCGCGCATCGGCGTCGATCGACGGCGCCGCCGTGGCGAATGCGGTCAGCGCGTCACGCGTGCGCTCGAGCAGGCTCGTCTCGGCGACGGTGACGACGATGCGTTCGCCGCCGAGGCGCTGCTTGAGCTGGGTCGGCGTGCCGTGCGCGGCGACCCTGCCTCGGTCGAGGACGATGATGTCGTCGGCGAGGCGATCCGCCTCCTCGAGGTACTGCGTCGTGAGGACGAGCGTCGCGCCATCGCGGACATGGGAGCGCAGGAGATCCCACAGCTCGTTGCGGCTGCGCGGGTCGAGGCCGGTCGTCGGTTCGTCGAGGAAGA
>JAEWJO010000304.1 GCA_023386455.1 Pseudomonadota bacterium
TCGCGAGGCCGTGCTCGGGCAGGTGCACGCCGTCGGCATGGACGGCACGCGCGACGTCGAGGCGATCGTTGATCATGACGGGCGCTCCTGCGGGATGCGCGACGTCGACGATCGTGCGTGCGAGGCGGAGCGCGGCGCCGCCATCGAGATCCTTCTCGCGCAGCTGCACCATCACCGAGCCGCGCGGCACGGCGGCGAGGATCGCGGCGAGGCGGCCGGCGAGCTCGGACTCGGGACAGAGGCGGCGATCGGTGATGACGACGACGCGGACGCGTGCGAGCGAGCGCGGTGGCGGAGCGGGCGAGGCCACTACTCGATCAGGCCGGCGGTCGGCGACGACGCGTTGGCGTAGTCGCGGCGCGGCATCCGACCGGCGAGGTACGACTTGCGGCCGGCGTCGACGGCGAGACGCATCGCCTCGGCCATGAGCACGGGCTTCTTCGCGCCGGCGATGCCGGTGTTCATGAGGACGCCCGCGCAGCCGAGCTCCATGGCGATCGCCGCGTCCGACGCGCAGCCGACGCCGGCGTCGACGATCACGGGCACGCCGACGTTCTCGAGGATGAGGCGGATGTTGTGCGGGTTGCGGATGCCGAGGCCCGAGCCGATCGGCGCGCCGAGCGGCATGACCGCGAGGCAGCCGGCGTCCTCGAGCCGCTTGCACGTGATGAGGTCGTCCGAGCAGTAGGGCAGGACCTTGAAGCCCTCCTTGACGAGCCGGCGTGCCGCCTCGACGGTCGCGGCGTTGTCGGGAAACAGGGTCTTCGGATCGCCGATGACCTCGAGCTTCACGAGCTCGTCCATGCCGAGCTCGCGCGCGAGGTGGAGCGTGCGGACCGCGTCGTCGGCGGTGTAGCAGCCGGCGGTGTTGGGAAGGAGGATGTACTTCTTGCGATCGATCGCGTCGAGGACCGTCGGCTCCTTCGAGGAGAGGTCGACGCGACGGAGCGCGACAGTGACGATCTCGGCGCCGCTCGCGGCGAGCGCGGCGCGCGTCTCGTCGAGCGATGCGTACTTGCCGGTGCCGACGATGATGCGCGAGTGGAGCGTGCGATCGCCGAGCTTCCAGGTGTCTTGCTGCTGGGTCATCAGAGGCCTCCGCCGACAAAGGTGACGAGCTCGAGCCTGTCGCCGGCGGCGAGCACCGTCGACGCGTGCGAGCCGCGCGGGACGACCTCGCGGTTGCGCTCGACGGCGACGCGACGATCGCCGAGGCCGAGGTCGCCGATTAGCACTGCGACAGTCGTACCTTGTGGGACGGTGCGGGTCTCACCGTTGACAGTGACCTCGATGCTCTCGGACATCGGCGGGGAAACTACCACGCGACGGTGGTGGGTCTGCCCCCAGGAGCGATGCGAGGAAAGCTGAGGGTCGGTGGGTTCGAATGTGCAGTTTTTCGACACCGACGAGGAGTGGCAAAGTCAATGCGCGCAGCGTCGACGTGTGATGACCACGACATCCATGCCGTGGTCGCCAACGAAAATGTGAAGCTTTCGTCACGGTCGATCTCTCTGGGTTTCGGCGCAAGTTCGCGAAATTTCGTCGCGTCAGGTGATTTTGTGCGCGGGCACGACGCTCGCAGATAGAGCCGACTCGTGGGCGCTCGTCCATCGGCCCACGAGGAGCAACGCTTATGTCGCTAGGAATCGCTCGTCCGATTTCTCCCGTGATGACTTCCCGTCCGTCGACGGTGACGCCGATGGCGTCCACGATGTCGGACCCCCGCGTGGCCGGTGAAGACCCGGCTCGCATCCGCGCGACGATCGCCCGCGCACCGCTGTTCGCGGCGCTGCCGATCACCGCGATCGAGGACCTCACCGGTCGCGTGACCGTGAGGAAGGTGGCGGTCGGATCGGCGGTCGTCGCACAGGACGAGCCCGGCGATGCGATGTTCGTGATCATGTCCGGCCGCGTGAAGGTCGTGATGTTCGGCGAGAGCGGCCGCGAGGTGACGCTGTCGCTGCTTCGCGCAGGTGACTCGTTCGGCGAGATGTCGCTGTTCGACCAGGGCCCGCGCTCGGCGCACTGCCTGGCGATCGAGCCGACGACGCTGCTCGTGCTGAGCCGCGACGACCTGATGAAGCACATGCAAGCGCACCCGCGCACCGCGATCAACCTGGTGTCGGAGATGGCGCGCCGCCTCCGCCGCGCCGACGAGACGATCGCGCAGCTCGCGCTGTGCGACGTCAACGAGCGCCTGATCCACCGCCTGGTCGCGCTCGGCCGCGAGGAAGGCGCCTCGAGCCCCGACGGGCTCGTCGTCCGCCGCCGCCCGACGCAGCAGGAGCTCGCGAACATGATCGGCAGCTGCCGCGAGACGATCTCTCGCGCGTTCAACCAGCTCGCGCGCGACGGCCTCATCATTCCGCGCGGCCGCTCGCTGGTCGTGACGCCCGCGCTGATCGAGCGCTGCGAGAAGAAGAAGGCCGCGTAGCTAGCAAGCTCCTCGTACGAAACAAGCGTCGCCGGCACCATTGTCGGCGGCGCTTTCGCCGTTTCGGAGGATCGCCGTGACACAGATCGCGTCGCCTTGACATGCTCGGCAGTGGGGCGCCAAATCCTCGTAAGTGGTCGATGGCACGATGATCCGGCGTACGCGGGTCGAGATCGACTTGCAGGCGATCGTCGGCAACGCGAAGACGGTGCGGCAGGTCACCGGCACGGATCTCTACGCCGTCGTGAAGGCGGACGCGTACGGACACGGCGCCGTCGCGGTCGCGCGCGCGTTGACCGAGGCGCGTGCGGCGAGCGGCTTCGGCGTGAGCCTCGTCGAGGAAGGCGTCGTGCTGCGCGCCGCGGGTGTCACCGCGCCGATCCTCGTCATGGGACCGAGCCAGGTCGGCGGCGAGGAGGAGATGGTCCAGGCCGGCCTCACGCCGATCGTGTCGAGCGACGAGGAGCTCGCCGAGCTCGCGCACGTCGCGCGCAATCGCGACGAGCCCGTCGAGATCCACGTCAAGGTCGACACCGGCATGGGCCGGCTCGGCGTGCCGGTCGAGCGCGCCGCGACGCTCGTCCAGGCGGCCGCGAACAACAACATCCGCGTCGTCGGCCTGATGACGCACCTCGCGAACGCCGACACCGACACGTTCGAGGACGAGGACTCGCTGACGCGCGCCCAGCTCGCGCGGTTCGCGGAGGCCGAGCGCGCGGTCGTCGCGGCGGGCGCACCGCTGCGCGTGAAGCACGCGGCGAACAGCTCCGGCGCGCTCGTGTTCCCCGACGCGCGCTTCGACCTGGTGCGCTCCGGGATCGCGCTGTACGGCAACGGGCGGTGGGCTCCGCAGGTCCAGCCGGCGATGCGGCTCGTCACCGCGATCGCGCAGCTGCGTCGCGTGCCCGTCGGTGCGTCGGTCGGCTACGGCGCGACGTGGCGGGCCTCGCGCGACAGCCGCGTCGCGGTGCTGCCGTGCGGCTACGCGGACGGGCTCCCGCGGCGCGCGAGCGGACACGCGCAGGTGGCAATTCGCGGCAAGCGGGTCCCGCTCGTCGGGCTCGTCTCGATGGACATCGCGATCGCCGACGTCACCGACGTGCCCGAGGCCCAGGTCGGCGATGCGGTCGTGCTGCTCGGACGCGCCGCCGGCGGCATCTCGATCGCGACGGCCGAGTACGGCGCGTGGACCGGGCTCTCGGAGTACGAGGTCACGTGCGGCATGAGCAAGCGCGTGCCGCGGACGTACGTGGAGGCCGCGCGGTGAGTCCGGACTCGCCCGACGACGAACCGACGAACGTCGCGGCACCGCCGGGTCAGCCGCCGTCGGGGCATCCCGCCGCGACCGTCGAGCAGCGCCCGCC
>JAEWJO010000394.1 GCA_023386455.1 Pseudomonadota bacterium
GCGCCGCCGCGGGCGGCGACGGTGACGAGGAGGACGACGAGCCGAAGAAGGTCGCGAAGAAGCCGGCCCGGGACGACGACGAAGAGGACGAGGACGACGAGGAGGACGAGCCGAAGAAGCCGGTGAAGGCGGCCGCGAAGACTCCCGCGAAGACTCCCGCGAAGAGCAGCAGCGACGACGAGGAGGACGAGGACGATTCGAAGTCCGCGGCCAACGACGACGAAGAGGACGAGGACGACAGCGGCGACGACGACGAGGACAAGCGTCCGACCGTTCGCGTGTCGAAGAAGATCGCCGTGCTCGACAAGCCGAAGGCGAGCTCCGAGGTGTCGTTCACCGCGCGGCCGGCCGACAAGCTGTTCGCGATCGAGGAGAAGGGCGACTGGACGTTCGTCGAGAACGAGGACGCCGATGGCGGCTGGATCCGCACGTCGGATCTCGACGGCGGCGGCGAGGGCGGCGGCAGCGGACGCAAGCGCGTGATCACGGTCGGCGCGCGCGTCGGCCTCATGTTCATCCAGCAGGGCCTGCGCACGGCCGGCAGCCAGAACCTGACCGTGCCCGACAACTACAACATCGGCACGTCGTCGGTCACCGTCGCGCTCGGCGGCGGCATCCTCGTCCCGTACAAGGACAAGTTCCTGCTCGGCGGCGAGCTGACCTGGGAGTACTCGAAGACCGTGTTCGGCGGCATCTTCTACGACCCCGACGGCGCGTCGATGCCGATGCCGGGCGTCAGCACCGGCGTCACCGTGTCGAACGTCAACGCGCGCTTCACGCCGGGTATCGACCTGAAGAAGAAGAGCGGCATGATGGTGTTCGGCCACCTCGGCTACCGCTATCAGGGCTTCCTCGTCAGCGACGTGACGAGCGCGACGGCGAACCCGGCGCGGCTGCCGTCGGAGGTGATCAAGGGCCCGACGATCGGTGCGGCGCTCGCGATCCCCCGCCTGTCGAACAAGCTCGGCCTGAAGCTCAGCCTCGACGCGATGGTCGTCGGTGCGAGCGTCGTCCAGACGGAGGGTCTCGAGGACGGCTCGACCCCGAGCGCGAAGGCCGCGACGCTCGGCGCGGCGGTCACGTACAAGTGGAAGCCGAAGATGGATCTCCAGGCGACGTACGATCTGAACTACACGGGCGTCTCGTTCGGCGCGCCGCTCGCGACGTCGCAGCGCATGCACATGGGGACGGCGGTCTCGCGGACCGACATCTTCCACATGGTGACGTTCGGCGTCGCGATGCCGTTCTGATCAGGTCTGCGGCGTGCCGCTGCCGGTCGTCGGCGTGCCGCCCGGTGGCGTCGCCGTATCGGCCGGCGTCGCGGCGGTGTTCGGCGGATCGGTCGATGTCGGCCGCTTGCGCGGCTGCTTGAACGGCAAGAGCACCGTGAACTCGGTGAACACCTCGGGCTCGGAGTCGACGGTGATGAGACCGCCGTGCAGCTCGATGAGCCCGCGCGCGATGTACAGGCCGAGGCCGGCGGAGTCGGGACCGGCCGACGTGTGGTGCTTCACCGGCTTGGGGTGGAGGAACGGATCGAAGATGCGCGCGCGATCTTCCTCGGAGATGCCGACGCCGTTGTCGCGCACGCGCAGGCGCGCCCAGCCACCGGCGTAGCGATCGCGTGGCGCCTCGTCGACGCCGATCGTGATCGTGCCGGACTCCGGCGTGTAGCGGATCGCGTTGGACACGAGGTTGACCGCGATCTGGTGAAGCTTGTCGCGATCGGCGTCGAGCGATGCGAGCGGCTCGATGTTCGTCTCGACGTTCTGGTTGCGATCGCGCGCGAGCGGCAACAGCTCGGTGACGACGTCGCGGACGACATCGCCGAGGTCGACCGGCTCGCGGCGCAGGACGAGCGTGCCGTGCTCGATGCGCGAGACGTCGAGCATGTCGAACACGAGGCGCTTCAGGCGATGTGCGTTGCGGCGGACCGAGCCGAGCGGGCGCTCGAGGAGCGGCGGCAGCTCGCCGAACCTGCCCTCGGCGAACAGATCGAGATAGCCGACGATGCTCGTCAGCGGCGTGCGCAGCTCGTGCGCCGCGATCGAGATGAACTCCTGCTTGATCTTGTACTGCTTCTCGAGCTCGACGTTCTTCGCGCGCAGCTGCGCCTCGGACTCGGCGAGCGCGCGCGTGCGCTGGCGGACGATCTGGTCGAGGTTGGCGCGCAGGGCGCGGAACTCGGCGCGCGCGGCCTCGACCTCGCGCGTGCGCTCCTCGAGGACGTGACCGAGGCGGACGGCGGCGTCGAACAGCTCGGCCTGCGCCGGCGGTGTCGTGCCGCCGCGCTCGAGGCGCGCGATCAGGACGTCGATCGTGCGCTGCGCGGCCGCGAGCTCGAGCTCGAGCTCGGCGATGCGCTCCTCCGGCTCGATGAGCTCGATCGGCTTCGTGTCCTCGGAGTCGCGCAGGCTCACGGCCGCCCTCCGGGGACTCCGATCGCGTGGCCGGTGAGCGTGTGGTTGACGAGCAGCATGCCGGTCTGCTCGCCGAAGCTCTGGAAGCCGATCGTCGGATACGCGGCGTACGTCGCGGCGAGCGCGTCCTGGAGACCGCGCGAGCTCGCCTCCCAGTGGCGAGCGATGCACGAGAACGCGAGGAACGCGCTGATCTGTCCGCCGAGGCGTGTCGCCGTGACCGCGAGGTCCTGCTGCGTCTTGCCGATCAGATCGCCGGGCTTCATCAGGCGCAGCACGTGGCCGTCCTCGACCGCACACGCGAGGTGGATGCGCGCGTCGTCGATGCGAACCATCGAGCGAAGATACGGCACCGAGTCGACGAACCGCGCGAACGAGTACTCCGACGGCTTCGTCTCGTCGAGCCTGCCGCCGAGCTCCTGCACCATCTCGCGGAGGCGATCGGCGGCGGGCCGGCCGTCGAGCTCGTCGATCACGCGTCCGGACGCCGAGGTGACGACCGTCTTCATGTCGGTCGAGACCATGTGCTGCGACGTCACCGCCTCGAACGGCAGCGAGCTCTCGAGCACGACGACGATGCCGGCGTCCGCGAGCACCTCGCCGTTCACCCACACGTACGCGCGGCGCGCCGACCCGAGCTCGGTCGCGGCCGATCCGCCGACCATGCGGATCTGCGGGGCGGTCGCCGCGGACGCGATGCAGAACGCCTCCTCGTGTCCGCAGCTGCCGTCGACGAGCGTGAACGCGACATGCCGGTGCGACTGCAGGGCCTCGGCCGTCGTGCCGAGGGCGGCGACCGCCTGATGGACGGCGTCGCGACTGCGCGCGAGTGCCGACTTGGGCAGGTCGGTCGCGATGCCGATGCCGACGCGGAGCCAGTCGCCGTAGAACCCGATCGCGACGGCGCTCGGCGCCGTACCGGTCCCGCTGATCACGCCGATCGTCGTGCAGCCGACGATCGGTGCGGGGATGGCTTGCTGCAGACGTCGCGCGAGGACCGCGGCGTCGATCCGCCAGTCGGCGAACACGACGGCGAGCCGGAGGCCCTCACCTCGAAGGCCCTCGGCCAGCTCGCGGGCGACCGCTTCTGCGTCGCTGCCGTGCGCTCCCACCCTCCGAGCAATCCCGTCGACCATACGGCCGCCACTCTAGCAGCGCGGGGCTGAAAAGTTGCCCCCTTTCGTCGCATGCCGCTTCGATAAGGGCATGGAGAAGACGTGCAGCGCGTGCGGACAGGTGTTCCGTCCCGCCTTCGTGTTTCAGATCGCGGTGACTTCGGACGGGCAGAGGAACCACTTCTGCTCGCGCGAGTGCCGCAAGGTCGGGCTGGGCGAGGAGGGATTCCGCGCCAAGCGTGCGCGCCGCATCGCGATCCTGAACCAGAAGGGCGGTACCGGGAAAACTACGACGGCAGTGAACCTGGCCGCCGGCCTGGCCGAGCGCGAGCAGCAGGCGCTCCTCATCGATACCGACGCCCAGGGCAACGTCGGCGTCTCGCTCGGCGTCGCCGGCGAGAAGTCGCTCTACCACGTGCTCGTCGAGAACGCCGAGCCGAGCGAGGTCGCCGTCCCGGTCCGGAGTCACCTCGACGTCATCACGTCGGACGCGACGCTCGCCGCCGCCGAGATCTGGCTCGCGCGTCAGAACAACGACCAGCGTTCGCGGGTCCTCACGAAGCGCCTCAACCTGATGCAGATCTCGCGGCGCTACGACTTCATCCTCATCGACTGCGGACCGTCGCTGAACCTCCTCAACCAGAACGCGCTGTCGTACGTCGACGAGGTCATCATTCCGGTGACGTGCGACTACCTCGCGCTCGTCGGCGTGAAGCAGGTGCTGCGTACGATCAAGGACGTCGAGCGCCACCTCGGCCACGCCGTTCGCATCTCCGCCGTCCTGCCGACGTTCTACGACGGCCGCACGCGTCTCGCCCGCGAGGTCCTCGAGACGCTCCAGGGGCACTTCAAGACGAAGTGCCTCGAACCGATCCGGCTCAACACGCGCCTCGCCGAGGCGCCGAGCCACAAGAAGACGATCTTCGAGTACGCGCCCGTCTCCCACGGCGCCGCTGACTACAACCGCGTCGTCGACTGGGTGCTCACGACGAATGCCCACGCCGAAACGACGCTCCACTCCGAACCGCAGGTGGCCCTATGAAGGAAGACAAGCTCATGGCGCACGATCCGCTCGCTGACGCCGACGCGATTCTCAGCGAGGAATACTACGGTCGGCGTCGCGAGGCGCCGGCGGCAGGGGAGAGGGCACCGCGTGGCGCGGCCGCCGCTGGCGGCAAGCAGCGGCCGACGCACTACAAGGTGATCTGCATCTCGATGTACACGCGCGACCTCGAGGACCTCGACGCCAAGGTGGCCGAGCTCAAGCGCCGTGGATGGACCAAGGCGAACAAGTCTCAGCTGATTCGTCTCGCGCTGTCGCAGATCGACATCGACAAGCTGCCCACTCCGCGGCAATGATTCCGCCGGGCGGGGGACGCCCGAACGGAGCAGTCGTGCCGTGATCGAAGACCTCGCGGATCGGTATCACCAGTATCTCGAGCGCTGGACGAAGATGGCAGGGGACGTGCCCGTCGGCTCGTTCACGAAGTTCTCGGGCAAGCTCGTCAAGAAGCTCGGCTTCGAGGAGTTCTCGCCGATCCTGCTCGAGTACCTCGAGATGGTCACTCGCTACGAGGAGACCGTCGAGCGAGGCGACACGATCAACGATCTCGTGCTCAAGATCCTGCGCGATCAGGCAGCACAGCTGCTGCTGACGCCGCCGTCGGCCGACGTGAAGAGCACGCCGTTCTGAGCCGAAACGGACAACGCCGCTGACCATCCGGGCAGCGGCGTTCGCGCAGGCGACGAAGCGGCTTACTTCTTCTTCTTCGCCGGCTTCGCGGGCTTCTTCGCCGCGGGCTTCTTCGCCGGCTTGGCAGCCTTCGCCGGCTTCTTCGCGGGCGCGGGCTTCTTCGCGGGCGCCGGCTTCTTCGCGCTCTTGGCAGCGGCCTTCGCCGGCTGCTTGGCCGTCTTCGCGGCGGCCTTCACCGGCGCGGACTTTGCTCCCTTGGCGGGCGGAGCGGCCTTGGCAGGTGCAGCCTTGGCGGGTGCACCCTTGGCCGGAGCGGCCTTGGCGGGCGCGGCGGCCTTCGCCGCGGGCGCGGGCTTGGTCTTCTTCGCGTCGGCCTTGAGCTTCTTGCTGCGCTCGTCGGCCGTGCGGTTGGACTCGTCCATGCGCGCCTGCGCCGCCGTGCGAGCGCGGACGACCGCGGCCTCGACCTCGGCCTTGCTGCGCGCGGGGAGCGGCGCCGCCGGGGTCTCCGGCTTCTTCGCGCGCTTCTTCTTCTTCGCCTCGCGCGGGATCGGCACCTCGGCGATGTCGGGCATGCGCGCGGCGAGGTCGCCACGGTTGTGGACGAGGATGCGAGCGCCGCCGTCGCGGAAGATCACCTCGACCTTGTTGTCGGGGAGCTGCTCGACGACGAAGCCGATGTCGAACACCGGGTGGTGCACGACGTCGCCTTCCTCGTACGTGTCGCGAATGGAGTACGGCCGGCAGTTGCCGAGATCCGTGTCGGTGGCGCGGCTCATCGCCTCGTCCCACGACAGGCGCTTGTTCGCGCCCTTCTTGCCGGCGCCGTCGCCGCCGTCCTCCGTGCCATCGCCTCGAGGCTTGCGGTAGGCGTGAACCTCCCCGCAGACGACGCACTGAACGCGCCGCACTTCTTCCTCGTACATGCTGATGATGGTGTGGGTCGTGTCGGCTTTACACCGTGGCGAGGGGCAATAGGCCTCGATTTCGCCACCCACCTCATCGGCGTCTTCTTCGAAGATGGAATCCATCCCTAGCCTCTTCTCGAGATAACGAGCTCGACCGCTAACTATCCGGAAAACCAGCAAATCCGCGACGCGGGAGTGGTGATTTCGGTAATTTGCCCTCTAGCACGAATTCGAACGGTCCGACAACCTTCTGAAGTCACAAGTGAAGTAGGAAGTGGCAGGATCCCCGCGTCGTGCGCCGCCTCCTCCTCCTGAATGCCTTGATCTTCGCGGTCTTGGCGGCCGCCGTGACGCTCGTCTATTACGGCTACAGCTACGCGTCGAGTCTGGCCTCACGCGACCGCGAGCAGGGCCAGGCGATGCACGAGATCGCGGAGGAGAAGGTCCTCAACATCGAGGCCCTGATCCTGCGCGAGGACGCCGATCTGTTCGCGAAGGAGCTGTCGCTCGAGGCCTACCTCGACAAGCTCCCGGACCTCGCTCGCAAGGCCCACGTCCGATCGGTCTTCGTGCTGGACGAGCACCGCGCCCCGGTGCCCAGCGGCGGCTGGTCGCGCGCGGCGACCGAGAAGGAAGGCGTCGCGTTCCGCGACTGGTTCCAGAAGACGGTCGTGCCCGACCTGCCGCTCGTGAAGTCGCCGGCGAACACGCGCGGTCACGTCCATCGCGTGTGGGCGGGACCCGCGCCGTGGGGCGGCAAGCCGTACCTGTTCTCGTTCATGAAGAAGGTGCAAGGCGATCGCACGTACTACGTCGTGATCGAGGAGGACCTCGTCCACCTGATCGACGTCGTGTTCCGCCAGTACTTCCCGGACGTCGAGAAGGCGAAGTACGTCTATCAGGTCACCGACGCGAAGGGCGCGGTGATCTACGGCCCGGACTTTCTGCGCGACACCGACGTGCTGTCCGCGAGCGTGGCGTTCTCGGAGACCGTCGAGCTGTGGTTCGCGCGCGTGTCCGAGAAGGACACGACGGTGCGCGAGCAGCTCCAGCGCCAGCGCCTGATCGAGTCGCTGATCATGGGCGGTGCGATCACGGTGATCCTCGTCGGGTTCGGGTTCATCCTGCTCGCGATCCGCAGCGATCGCCGCGCGAACGAGCTGAAGAGCGAGTTCATCTCGAACGTCTCGCACGAGCTGAAGACGCCGCTGTCGATCATCACGATGTTCGGCGAGATGCTCGCGAACGGCCGCACGAAGGGACCCGAGCAGTCGACGGAGTACGCCGAGATCATCTGGCGCGAGAGCGTCCGGCTCGGGCGCCTGATCGACAACGTGCTCGACTTCGCGAAGATCGAGCGCGGCAAGGGCGTCTACGAGTTCAGCGAGGCCGATATCGGCGAGGTCGTCGAGCGCGCCGTCGATCTCGTCGGCCGGCGGCTGACGACCGCGGCGATGTCGGTCGACCTCGACATCGAGCCCGAGCTGCCGCACGTCAAGCTCGACGCGAACGCGTTCACGCTCGCGGTGATGAACCTCATCGACAACGCGATCAAGTACGCGTCCGACGGCAAGAAGGTCGAGCTCCGCCTCGCGCGCGCGCACGGCGACAGCGAGAAGGATGGCGGCAAGGAGAGCGGCAAGGACAGCAGCAAGGACAGCGAGCGGATCGTGCTGACGGTCCGCGACTTCGGCCCGGGCATCGATCCCGAGGAGCAGGCGCAGATCTTCGAGCGGTTCTATCGGGCGCGCGCGGTGCGTCTGAAGCCGATCCGCGGCTCGGGGATCGGTCTCGCGCTCGTCCGCCACATCGCCCGTGCGCACGGTGGCGACGTCGAGGTCACGAGCGTACCCGGCGAGGGCTCGACCTTCCGCCTCTGGCTGCCGATCTGATATGACTTCCCTCGTGGCAGACGAGCCGGCGGTCAAGAAGCGGATCCTCGTGATCGAGGACGAGCCGGATATCGTCCGCGGCCTGCGCGACGCGCTCGAGTTCGAGGGCTTCGAGGTCGAGGCCAAGGGCACCGGCGCCGAGGGCCTCGCCGCGGCGATGGACTGGGCGCCCGACGCCGTGCTGCTCGACCTGATGCTCCCGGACGACAACGGCTATCGCGTGTGCGAGACGCTGCGGCAGCGCGACGAGACGGTGCCGATCATCATCCTGACCGCGAAGGCGCAGGAGTCCGACAAGATCCGCGGCCTCGATGCCGGCGCCGACGATTACGTCACGAAGCCGTTCTCGGTCGCCGAGCTGATCGCGCGCATCAACGCGATCTTCCGCCGCCAGGCGCGCATGACGTCGCACGCCGACGAGACGTTCACGATCGGCACGTGGACGATCAACGCGCGCAAGCACGTCATGAGCAAGGGGCGCGCGAACAAGCGGCTGACGTTCTACGAGCTCGAGGTCCTGAAGCTCCTGCGCGAGCGCTCCGAGGAGACGGTGTCGCGCGACGAGCTGCTGGAGAAGGTGTGGGGCGTGCAATCGACGCCGACGTCGCGCACGGTCGACAACTTCATCGTCAAGCTGCGCCGCAAGCTCGAAGAGGACCAGAAGAACCCACGTCACATCCTCACGGTGTACGGCCTCGGCTACAAGCTCGTCCCGTGAGCGCGTAGTACGGTGCGCCGCATGGCGTACCGCGAGGAAGCAGTCTGGAACATCCGCGTCGAGGCGAGCGCCGAGTTCGGCGACGACTACGACGGCGAGCTCGATGGCTATGCCTGGCGCGAGGCGCAGTTTCGCGAGCTGCAGAACCGCGCGGTCAGCGCCGTGCTGCGCGCGCTAGCCGGGACGCCCGGCTGGCGCGTCCGCACCGGCAACCGCGGGCTCGCGGCTACCGACGAGGTGCTCGTTCACGTCGAGCTCGACGTCGACTCCGAGGCGCACGGCAGGTGAGCGTCGTCCTCGGCATCGACGCGGCATGGACCGCGGGACAGCCGAGCGGTGTCGCCCTCGTGCGCTCGCGCGGGCGAGGCTGGGAGTGCCTCGCGATCGCGCCGAGCTACGCGACCTTTCTCGGGCTCGCGCGCGGCGAGCCGGTCGACTGGCGCGCGCGCCCTGTCGCGGGCCTCGCGG
>JAEWJO010000468.1 GCA_023386455.1 Pseudomonadota bacterium
GCGCTCGTCGCGCTCGGCGGCGGTGTCGTCGGCGACCTCACCGGCTTCGTCGCGGCGACGCTGTTTCGCGGCATCCCGTTCGTCCAGCTGCCGACGACGATCGTCGCGATGACCGACGCCGCGATCGGCGGCAAGACCGCGGTCGACCTCGTAGCCGGCAAGAACCTCGTCGGCGCGTTCTGGCAGCCGCGCCTCGTCGCGTGTGGCCTCGAGACGCTGTCGACCCTGCCACCGCGCGAGCGACGCGCGGGCTTCGGCGAGCTGTGGAAGTACGCGCTCCTCGACGGCGAGGCGCTGTGGAACCTCGTCGACGCCTGCACGACGTGGGCGGCCGGCGATGCGCGGGAGCTGCCGCCGCAGCTGCACGAGGTGATCGCGCGCTCGATCGCCTACAAGGCGGCGATCGTCAGCCGCGACGAGCGCGAGCTGTCCGGCCACCGCGCGCTCCTGAACCTCGGCCATACCGTCGGTCACGCAATCGAATCGGCGACCGGCCTTCATCACGGCGAGGCGGTCGGCCTGGGCCTGGTCGCGGCATGCCGCGTCTCGGCGGCTGTCGTAGGTACGCGGGCCTCGCTCGAGGGGGAGGTCGTCGCGGCTCTTCGCCGGACCGGGCTCCCGGCCGACCTCGACCCCCTCTTGACCGACGACGTCCTCGGTCGACTCACGGTGGACAAGAAGCGGACCGGAGACAAGCTGCGTTTCATCGCGATTCGCGAGGTGGGGGCGTGTGTTCCCGTCGAGATCGCGGTCACCGAGCTGCGAAGAATTTTGCGTCCTGTTCCGGCGCCTTGATACGATTTTATGCGGAGGACTCGCCCATGCATCGCCTTGCTCTCGTGACCCTGCTGCTCGTCGGCTGCGCCGACACCGGCGATGAAGGCCTGATCATCCTCAACAACACCGCGAGCACCGAGTCGTGCTCGTTCACCGGCGCCAAGGATCAGGCGTTCAACGCGCATGGCATCATCTGGACGGGTTCCGACCAGGGCTATTTGCTGACGCCGCTTGTCCAGAGCCGCATCACCCTCACCGAGGGCGAGACTGACGAGACGCCGCGCACGATCTTCATGACCGGCGCCAACGTCACGCTCAGCGTCGTCGCGACGACCGTCGAGGACTCGGACAGCGGGGCGTTCACCAACGCGTCGGTGACCCTGAGCGGCGCGGACGCACAGTTCTCCAAGCTGTTCTCTGGTTCTCTTCCGCCATCGGGCACTGCCAACGTCGGCTTCGAGATCATCCCGGTCGCAACGCTTCGCACGATCTTTAACGCCGTGAACCCCGGGCCAACCCAGTCGTTTCACGCCGAGGTCCTCGCCACCGTGTCGATCTTCGGCACGCTCAACGGCGACGACGTCGAGTCGCCCAGGTTTCAGTTCCCGGTCACGGTCTGCAACAACTGCGTTGCCGCCAACCGCACAGACCCCTGCACGGACTTCACGGGAACCGCGCGTACGGGTAACGCGTGCAACATGTTCCAGGACGGGGTGGTCGACTGCTGCACGAACAGCAAGAACCAGCTCGTCTGCCCGGCCAAGACCGAGGTCATCGAGCCGCCGCCGATGCAGTAATCAGGCGTCTGGCTCGCTGGCGCGTCACTCCGGGATCGCGATACCTTGGTCACGAGGGAGCCCTTGTTCAGCGATACACTCAGAAAAGTCGTCGATAACGTCGATGGTGGTATCGCCGCGGTGATCATGGGTCTCGACGGCATTCCCGTCGACTCGTACATCCGGCAGAACAGCGTCGACGTCACCACCATCGGGATGGAGTTCAGCTTCATCCTCACGCAGGTCCGCAAGGCCGGCGAGAGCCTGCAGGTCGGCGGTCTCGAGGAGCTGTCGGTCAAGGCGCAGCGCCTGATGCTGATCTGTCGCATGGTTTCGCCGCAGTACTTCATCGCGGTCGCGCTGTCGCCCGAGGGCAACTTCGGCAAGGCGCGCTACCTCGCGCGGCTCGCGCAGCCCGCTCTCGTCGCGCAGCTGTGACGACCGAGGGCGGTTGACGCCGCGTGCTCTCAGGGTTCAGGTCCTCCACGGACCGAACCTCAATCTGCTCGGCACGCGCGATCCGGCCGTCTACGGCACGACGACGCTCGCAGAGATCGATGCCGAGCTCGCGCGCCGCGCGAAGGCGCGTGGTGCCGAGGTGCGATCGGCGCAGTCCAACGTCGAGGGCGAGCTCGTGACGCTGATCCAGAACGCGAAGGGCTGGGCCGATGCGATCGTGATCAACCCCGGCGCGTACACGCATACGTCGGTCGCGATCCGCGACGCGATCGATGCAGTCTCGCTGCCGACCGTCGAGGTTCACTTGTCGAACCTCCACGCGCGTGAAGAATTTCGCGCGCAGTCGCTTACCGCAGCGCGTTGCATCGGCCAGATCAGCGGCTTCGGTGCACAAAGCTACTACCTCGGACTGGACGCAGCCCTGTCTCACGTGGAAAGTACGAGGCGCTCTCATGGCCAAGCAGGTAAAAAAGACCGAGGCAAACGGCGCGGCTGACGAGCACGAGCTCGTCACGATGGCGCGCGGTTTGGCGGAGATCGTCGCGACGCACGGACTCAGCGAGCTGATCGTCGACACGAAGGAGACCACGCTGACCGTTCGGCGCGGTGGTGTCGCCACGATGATGCCGGCTCCGATGCAGATGCCGATGCCGATGCAGATGCAGTTGCCGAGCGCGCCGCCGCCGTCGTTCGGCGCTCCGTCTGCTGCACCTGCCGCCGCCGCGGCGCCTGCAGCCGTCGACGACAAGGCGCACGTCGTGACGTCGCCGTTCGTCGGCACGTTCTATCGCAAGCCAAACCCCGACTCGCCGTCGTACGTGTCGCTCAACGACAAGGTCGACAAGGGCGCCGTCCTCTGCATCGTCGAAGCGATGAAGCTGATGAACGAGATCGAGGCGGACGTCGCGGGTACCGTCGTGGGAATCCTCGTCGAGGATGGTGCGCCGGTCGAGTACGGCCAGCCGCTGTTCAAGATCGCGACCTGACATGTTCAAGAAGGTCCTCATCGCGAACCGAGGCGAGATCGCGCTGCGCGTGATCCGCGCGTGCCGCGAGCTCGGGCTCCGGTCCGTCGCGGTGCACTCGACCGCCGACACCGACGCCCTCCACGTGAAGTTTGCCGACGAGGCGGTGTGCATCGGTCCGCCGCCGTCGCGCCAGAGCTACCTCAACGTGCCGATGATCATCTCGGCCGCCGAGGTCACGGGCGCCGACGCGGTTCATCCGGGCTACGGCTTCCTCTCCGAGAACGCCGACTTCGCCGACGTGTGCAAGAAGTGCGGCCTGACGTGGATCGGTCCGCCGCCCGACGCGATGCGCCTCATGGGCGACAAGATCCGCGCGCGTGCCGCGATGTCCCAGGCGGGCGTGCCGATGCTGCCGGGTACGTCGGGCATTCACGACGAGATCACGCTGCTCGAGAGCGCCGAGCGGATCGGCTTTCCGATCATCCTCAAGGCGAGCGCCGGCGGCGGTGGCCGCGGCATGAAGATCGTCCACGAGAAGGAGAAGCTCCTCGAGGCGTGGGCGATGGGACGGACCGAGGCGCAGGCGGCGTTCGGCAATCCCGAGATGTTCATGGAGCGGTACTGCCAGCGACCGCGCCACATCGAGATCCAGGTCGTCGGCGACAAGCACGGCCACTACACGCACCTCGGCGAGCGCGAGTGCTCGATCCAGCGCCGTCACCAGAAGGTGATCGAGGAGGCGCCGAGCCTGGCGCTCACCGACGAGACGCGGAAGAAGATCCAGACCGCGGCGGTGAAGGCGATCGAGTCGATCGGCTACTACAACGTCGGCACGCTCGAGTTCCTGCTCGACACCGACGGTAGCTTCTACTTCATGGAGATGAACACGCGTCTCCAGGTCGAGCACCCGGTGACCGAGCTCGTGCACGGCGTCGATCTCGTGCGCGAGCAGATCCGGATCGCCGCCGGAGAGCCGCTCTCGGAGTCGGTGATGGCGGGCGATCGCAAGCCGCGCGGTCATGCGATCGAGCTGCGGATCAACGCCGAGGACCCGAACACGTTCGCGCCCTGGCCGGGCAAGATCACCGCGCTGCACATGCCCGGTGGCCTTGGTGTGCGTGTAGATACGCACGTGTATGCGGGCTACGTGGTTCCGCCGAACTACGATTCGCTCCTCGCGAAGGTGATCGTTCACGACGTCGACCGCCCCGGCGCGATCCGTCGCGCCCGTCGGTGTCTCGACGAGATGGTGATCGAGGGACCTCGCACCAACATCCCGTTCTTGCGCCGGATCGTGAATCACCCGGACTTCATCAAGGGCGATTTCGACACCGGGTTCGTGGCCCGTATGCTGGCCGAGAGAGCGTCAGCTGCCTGACCGTCCGTTCAACGGACGATTGTCCCCACATCCGGGGGACACCCCCGGATCCCCCCGGTTCGCAGTTTGGTGATCCAGTGTGTGCGGAGCCGCCGGTTAACGCCCGGGATTCACAGGTCCTTTTCCTTGACCACCTGGCCGGCCGGGCCGTACTCTTTCCCAGATGCGCGGGGCATACTGCCGTGTGCCAGACGTGATGCATCGCACCCGGAGGCAGTAATCGACCGTGGCCTTCAACAAAGAAAAGGTCATGGATGCGGCCCGCAAGTTTGTCGACAAGGGGCAGATCGACAAAGCGGTGAAGGAGTACCTCCGGATCGTCCAGGAGGATCCGAAGGACGTTCGCGTCTGGCTGAAGATCGGTGACCTCTACGCGAAGAAGGGTGCGAAGCAGGACGCGACCGATACGTACCTGAAGGTCGCGCGCTTCTATCACGACCAGGGCTTCTTCCTGAAAGCGGTCGCGGTCTACAAGCAGATCCTCAAGCTGGATCCGCGTCTCGTCGACGTGATCCTCAAGCTCGCAGAGCTCTATCGCCAGCTCGGCCTCATGAGCGATGCGATGCAGCACTACGAGTCCGTCGCGGCGCACTTCCATCGCGAAGGCAACACGAAGGAAGCGCTCGACACCGTCAAGAAGCTCGTCGATCTCGATCCCGAGAACATCGCGACGCGCATCAAGCTCGCGGAGCTCTACTCGAAGGAAGGGCTCGTCGACGAGGCGGTGATGCAGTTCAACGTGGCGTGCGATCAGCTGCGCCGTCAGGGCCGCCAGGACGACTTCGTGAAGGTCGCCGAGCGCCTGCTCTGGCACAAGCCGGACAATCACGCGCTGAACCGCGAGCTCGCAGGGCTGTATCTGCGCCGCAACGATCCGCGCCGCGCGCTCCAGAAGCTGCAGGCGTGCTTCAAGGCCGATCCGCGCGACGCCGAGACGCTCGGTCTCCTCGCGCTCGCGTTCCAGGCACTCGACCAGAAGGCGAAGACGGTCAGCGTGCTGAAGGAGCTCGCGCGCATTCACGTCGAGAACAAGTCGCGCGACAAGGCCGTCGACGTCTATCGCAAGATCCTCGAGATCGTCCCGAACGACAGCGACTCGCTGCAGTTCCTCGGTCCGCAGGCGCAGCCGCAGCAGCCACCGGAGCGTCCGGTGCCGCAGGTCGCCGCGCCGCCACCGCCGCGCGTCGTGCCGCCGATCCCGCCGATGCGCCACCAGACGCCGCTGCCCGCCGCGGTGCGCGCCGCGACGAACGAGGCGAAGTTCAACCTGACGACCGACCTGCCGGCGCTCGGTGCCGCGCCGCCGTCGTCGCGGATGACCGGCTCGATGCCGCTCGTCGACGAGCAGAGCCTGTCGGGCGTCGACTTCGCGCTGCCCGAATACGACGACGCCGACTTCTCCGCCGACATGGAGCCGCCGCCGGATCCGCGTCGCGCGTCGGCCGCGGGCGAGCGTCATGCCGAGGAGATCTCGAAGATCCTCGCCGAGACCGATGTCTACGTGAAGTACGGCCTGCACCAGAAGGCTGTCGATCACCTGCGCCGCGTGTTCACGCTCGACGCCGAGAACGTCGAGGCGCACGAGCGGCTGAAGGACATCTTCATCTCGCAGGGTCGCGAGCAGGAGGCCGAGGTCGAGCTCCTGAAGCTCGCCGAGCTGATCGCGCCCGCCGATCCGGATCGCGCCGAGGCGTACCTGCAGGAGCTGCTCGCGATGAACGGCACGCACACCGGTGCGTTCGAGCTCGCGCGGCGCTTCCAGCTGCGCGTCGCGCGGATGTCGAGCGTGTCGGCCGAGGTCGAGTATCAGGGCGGCGGCGTCGCCGAGATCGATCCGGACCTCGACGATCTCGATCTCAGCACCTCGCCGCCGATGCCGCTCGGTGTCGCGCGCCACCGCGACTCCGTCGACGAGTTCGATCCCGACGATCTCGTCGGCCACAACATGGCGCACGGCAGCCCGGCACCGGGGCGTCCGCCGCAGCGACCGGCCGAGTTCGACGACGGCTTCGACGACTACGCCTCGCAGCAGGCGCACTCGACGCGCCAGGTGCCGGCCGACGATCTCAACGCGCTCGCCCAGCAGGGCATGGAGCGCTACGACGGCGACGACGACAGCGCGGTGCTCGTCAGCCGCGCGCCGTACGACGATCGCTCGCTCGACGAGGCCGTCGAGGCGCAGCTCGACGACGATGCGCTCGGCCAGGACATCGATCAGGAGGTCGCGGCCGAGCTCGGCGCGTCCGCGATGGGCCAGCGCCCGAGCGTCGAGGATCTCCCGTTCGATCCCGAGGACGCGCGCGCGTTCGACTCGGCGAAGGGCGGCACCGACGCGGTCTACGTCAGCGGCTTCGAGGAGACCGAGCTGCCGTCGACGGGCGGGTACGACGACGTCAGCGATCCACTGTCGGTGTCCGGCAGCTACGACCCGTACGGCACCGACTCGGTGCAGGCTGCGCCGTCGTACGAGGCGACCGTCATGGGCGGTCCGCCGGTCGACGAGGGCCCGACGCCGGTCGGCGAGCGCGCCGAGAGTCTCGTCGAGGACGACCTCGAGGAGGTCGACTTCTACGCGAGCCAGGGCATGTACGCCGAGGCGATGGACTCGCTGCGCGGCCTGTTCGAGCGCTATCCGAATCACCCGCTGCTCGTCGCGAAGAGTCGCGAGATCGAGGCGCTCGAGACCGGCTACGCGCCGCCTCCGCTCGACACGCCGCCTGCGGGCAACCACGCGCATCACCACGACGTCGAGACCGACGCGCTCGACCTCGACGAGATCGAGGAAGTCTCGCCCGACGACTTCGTCGAGGAGGCCGGCGAGTCGATGACCGGCGGCAGCGGCAAGCGCAAGCCGACCGTGATGCTCGAGAAGCCCGTCGACGAGGGCGATGCCGACACGCACTACGATCTCGGCCTCGCGTACAAGGAGATGGGCCTGTTCGACGAGGCGATCAAGGCGTTCGAGAAGGCGCTGCGTGCGCCCGGGCGCGAGGTCCAGTGCCGCGTGATGATCGGGATGTGTCATCGCGAGATGGGCAACCCGACCGACGGGATCCATCAGTTCAAGGCCGGGCTCCACGCGAACGCGAGCGATCGCGAGCGGCTGAGCCTCTACTACGAGATCGGCATCACCTACGAGCAGATGTCGGATTACGGCGAGGCGCTCTACTTCTTCGAGGCGGTGCTGAAGCGCGACCCGAACTTCGCCGACACCGCGCAGCGCGCCGGTTTGCTCCGCCAGCGCGGCGAGCACCCGACGCCGCTCCCCGAAGACGACCTCTGATCGTCGTTCCCGCAGACGACGCGCTGCTCGAGCGCTTCTATCGCGGCATCTATCTCGACGCGTTCGCGGCGCAGCGAGAGCCGCTCGAGGCGTGGCGCACGGCGCTGCGGGGCGAGGCGGCCTATCACCTCAGCGTGCGGGTCGCGCTCGACGGCAGCGACCTCGTCGGCGGCATCGCGTACGAGCGGTATCCGGCGAGCGCCTGCGGGCTCCTCACGTACATGGTCGTCGCGCCGGGCTCGCGCTGCCGAGGGCTCGGCAGGCGCCTCCTCGACGAGGCTGCGCGTGCGCTGTACGCCGGCGGTGCGCGCGCGGTGTTCGGCGAGGTCAACGATCCGCGCGTGCACGGTGCGGCCGCCTGGCCTCGCCTCGAGCGATTCGTGCGCTGGGGCGCGCGCGTGGTCGACATCGGCTACGTGCAGCCGTCGCTCGGCGCCGGGCTGCTCCGCGATCGCGGGCTGCGCCTGGTCGCGTTCGCCGGCGACGCGCCGCTGCCGCGGTCGCTGCCCGGCGAGGTCGTGCGCGGCTTCCTGCGCGAGCTCTATCAGGTCACCGAGCGAGCACCGCTCGACGGAGAGCTGCAGGCACTCCTCGACGGGATCCCGGAGCGGGCAAACCTCGTGGAACCCCAGCCGCCAGCGTAGGCCCAGCGTGGTAAGCCCGCTGTATGGGCACGCGCATCGAGACCGATAGCTTCGGGCCGATCGAGGTCGACGACGAGCGGTACTGGGGTGCACAGACGCAGCGGTCGCTCGAGAACTTCGCGATCGGGAACGAGCGCATGCCGATCTCGATCATCCACGCGCTCGCGACCGTGAAGAAGGCGGCAGCGCTCGTCAACCACGAGCTCGGACTGCTGACCAAGGAGCTGTGCGACCTGATCGTCGCGGCGGCCGACGAGGTCATCGACGGCGAGCTCGACGACGAGTTTCCGCTGTCGGTGTGGCAGACGGGCAGCGGCACGCAGACGAACATGAACGTCAACGAGGTGATCGCCGGCCGCGCGAACGAGCTCGCGGGCGGCAAGCGCGGCGGCAAGGCGCCGGTCCACCCGAACGATCACGTCAACATGTCGCAGTCGACGAACGACGCGTTTCCGACGGCGATGCACATCGCCGCGGTCCAGCTCGTCGACGAGCACCTCGTGCCCGCGGTGCGCACGCTCCGCGCGACGCTCGATCTCAAGGCGCACGCGTTCGCCGACATCGTCAAGATCGGCCGCACGCACCTCCAGGACGCGACCCCGCTGACGCTCGGCCAGGAGATCTCCGGCTGGGTCAGCCAGCTCGACCACGCGCTCGACACGATCGCGAAGGCGGTACCCGCCGTTCACGAGCTCGCGCTCGGCGGCACGGCCGTCGGCACCGGCCTGAACGCGCATCCCGAGTACGCGCAGCGCGTCGCCCAGCAGCTCGCGATCATCACGGGCAAGCCGTTCGTCACCGCGCCGAACAAGTTTCAGGCGCTCGCGTCGCACGATGCGCTCCTCGCGCTGCACGGCGCATTCCGCGTCCTCGCCGCGTCGCTCATCAAGATCGCCAACGACGTCCGCTGGCTCGCGAGCGGGCCGCGCTCGGGTATCGGCGAGATCACGATTCCCGAGAACGAGCCGGGTAGCTCGATCATGCCGGGCAAGGTCAACCCGACCCAGTGCGAGGCGATGACGATGGTCTGCACGCAGGTGCTCGGCAACGACGTCTCCGTCGGGATCGCGGGCGCGAGCGGCAACTTCGAGCTGAACGTCTACAAGCCGCTCATCGCCTATGCGATCGGCCAGTCGGTCATGAACCTCGGGGACGCGTGCGAATCGTTCGAGGAGCACTGCGCACGCGGCATCGAGCCCGATCGCGGCGAGATCGCCCGCAAGGTCGGCAACAGCCTCATGCTCGTCACCGCGCTCGCGCCGGCGATCGGCTACGACGCGGCGGCGAAGGTCGCGAAGAAGGCGCACCACGACGGGACGACGCTGCGCGAGGCCGCGCTCGCGCTCGGCGTCGTCAGCGCGGAGGAGTTTGACCGGCTGGTGAAGGCGGAGGAGATGGTTGGGCCCGCTCGCCGATCTTGATCGACAGGTTCGTCGCGGTCACCCGGTGGATGACGACCGTGACCGCGACCGGATGAAAGCCGTCGAACGTGACCTCGAGCTCCTCGAGCCCATCGAAGTGAAGCCGGTCGGCCGACAGCACGGTGCCGCCGAGCGCGAGATCCTTGATCGTCGTGTCGACGCTGCCGATCGCACCGCGTAGCGCGCCCGCGCCGGTATTGCGAATCGCACCGGTGACCTTCAGGTCGACCATGCCGGGCTGATCCTCGCCGCCGAACATGATGGTGCCGTTGCCGATCTCGAGGTGCCGCGGCGCGAGGAGCGACAGCGCGACGTCGATCTTGTCGAGCGTGAATGCGCGCAGCACGCCGGCCTTGCGGCGCACCTCGCTCTCGGTCGGCGGCTTCTCGCGGCCCGAGCCCGTGCGGAAGTCGGCGAGCGAGCGCAGCGGCACCCGGCCGAACGAAGCGAGCGTCGAGGCGTCCTGATCGAGCGGCCAGGTGATGAGGTCGTGCCCGGCGCCGACGATCGGCACCTTCCACTGCACCTTCAGGCGCTGGTTCTCGTGCTTGATGTCGAGGAACGTGCCCTCGAGCCAGTCGAGGCTGTCGTCGAGGGCGCGGTAGTCGAGGCTGCCCTCCTGGATCGGGATGCGCAGCTGCTGGTCGAGCGTGCGCACGCCGATCACGGGCAGATCGAGCTGCACCTTCATCGTCGTGTTGATCCGGCCCGACAGGCTGTCGAGAAACCGCAGGCGCTCCTGCCGGTTCGGGCCGTCGGTGCGGGTGCGGGGCGGCGGCGGCGGCGCGGCCTCGGCCTCGGCGGGCTTCGTGCGGCCGAACGGGCCCTTCAGCGTGAGCCGCAGCTCGGCAAACGTGACGTGCGGAGACAGGATCTCGACGGCGTGGTCCGTGCCGCGGGTCAGGCGGAGCCCGCTCGGGAACTCCGCCCGCGCGACCTGGACGTCGAACCTGTTCGCATCGTCCCGCAGCCATGCGCTGCCGACCGAAGCGGCCTCGGCGGTCCAGCGGAGCGTGTCGAGCCGGCCGACGAGCTTGTCGAACGTGCAGTCGGCGGCGCCATACGCGGTCGTGCCCGAGCGCCCATCGAGCTTGTGCGACTCGGCGCGCGGGAACACGAGGCGGCGTCCCTGATCATCTCCTTCGTATGCAAAGCGTTGCACGCCGATGTCGGCTTCGATCTTGGCCATACAGCGATGGCCACTGTACCCCGAGTCGATCCGGATGGCGGCGGGGCGCGCGTGGTACTCACGGGGACCTCCATGGATCGACACGCACAGAAGGTCGCGCGGATCGCGGCTCAGCTGCGAGCCCACACCGGCACGCGTCCGCTCTCGCTCCGCAAGAAGAGCGTCTCGCACCAGGTCCCCAAGGCGGGCGATCTGCGCCATCAGGATGACAAGATCGACATCAGCGATCTGACCGAGATCCTCGAGATCGATCCGGTGCGCAAGGTATGTGTCGCCGAGTCGGGCGTGACGTTCGTCGATCTCGTCGACGCGACACTGAAGTACGGCCTCGTGCCGATCGTCGTGCCCGAGCTGAAGACCATCACGATCGGCGGCGCGGTCGCCGGCTGCTCGATCGAGTCGATGTCGTTCGTCCACGGCGGGTTTCACGACACCTGCGTCGAGTACGAGGTGATCACGGCGGGTGGTGACGTGCTCACGTGCACGCCCCAGAACGACCGCGCGCTCGTGTTCCAGATGATCCACGGCGGCTTCGGCACGCTCGGCATCCTGTCGAAGCTGACGTTCAAGCTCGTGCCCGCGAAGAAGTACGTCAAGCTCGTCTACGAGAAGCACGCGACACTCGCGTCGTACCAGGCGTCGATCGCGAGCCACGCGGCGACGCGCGACATCGACTTCATGGACGGCATCATCCACTCGCCCGAGCTGTACGTGCTGTCGTGCGGGACCTTCGTCGACGAGGCGCCGTACACGAATCGCTACGACTGGATGAAGGTCTATTACAAGAGCACGGCGACGCGCAGCGAGGACTACCTCGAGACGCCGCACTACTTCTTTCGCTACGACCGCGGCGTCACGAACGTGCGGCCGAGCTCGTTCGTCGGGCGCCTCCTGTTCGGCAAGCTGCTCGCGTCGTCGCAGTGGCTCCGGATCGCGGAGAAGCTCCACTGGCTGCTGCCGCGCGAGAAGCCGACGATCACGCTCGACGTGTTCGTGCCGGCGTCGAAGGTGCCGGAGTTCCTCGCCTGGTACGGCAAGGAGATGGACTTCTTTCCGCTGTGGTGCGTGCCGTACCGCCGCGTCCACGACTACGAGTGGCTCGCCGACGACTACTGGAAGAACAACACCGACGAGATGTTCTACGACCTCGCGATCTACGGAATGAAGCAGAAGGGCGACAAGAACTACCACCGCCTCATGGAGGAGAAGCTGCGGGAGCTCGGCGGGATCAAGACGCTGATCGCGCACAACTACTACCCGGAAGCCGAGTTCTGGCAGCTCTTCAACAAGCGCAACTACGACGCGGTCAAGGCGGTCACCGATCCGCAGAACAAGTTTCGGGACCTCTACACGAAGACCTGCAAGGCGGCGATGGGGCTACAATGATCGGGTGATCGGAAGCGTGGTGCTCGACCGCTACGTCGTCGAGGCGGAGCTCGGCCGCGGGGCGATGGGAACGGTCTATCGCGGCAAGCACACGAAGCTCCGGCGTCACGTCGCGATCAAGATCATGCACGAGCACCTGCTCGGGCAGCCCGAGCTGCGCGAGCGCTTCCGGCGCGAGGCCGCCGCGGCGGGCACGCTGTCGCATCCCAACATCGTCGGCGTGCTCGACGTCGGCGAGGTCGATGGCAAGCCGGTCCTCGTGATGGAGTACGCACAGGGCCGCACGCTCGCCGATGCGATGGATCAGCCCGTGCCGCGCGTCCAGATGCTGCGCTGGGTCGGTCAGCTGCTCGACGCGCTCAGCCACGCGCACGGCATGGGCCTCGTCCACCGCGATCTCAAGCCCGACAACGTGATCCTCGTCGAGGAAGCGGGCGAGGAGATCGCACGCATCGTCGACTTCGGCGTCGCGATCCTCCGCGCACCCGACGATCCGAAGGACGGCATGAAGCTCACGGCGACCGGCATGCTCGTCGGCACGCCGCAGTACATGGCGCCGGAGCAGGCGCGTGCCGAGCGCGTCGATCACCGTGCAGACCTCTACCCGCTCGGCATCATCATCTACGAGATGATCGCCGGCATCACGCCGTTCGATGGCACCTCGATGGAGGTGGCGCTCGCGAAGATCGACAACGATCCGCCGCCGATCGAGCAGCGCGCACCCGGCGTCTCGATCGATCGCGTGCTCGATGCATTCATGCGTCGCCTGCTTGCCCGCGATCCGGACCATCGCTTCGCGACCGCGCTCACCGCATACGAGGTGCTGCAGCTCCTCGTGCACGATCGACTCGCAGCCGCGACCGCGCTCAGCGTGATCGATGTCGACCGCGCGATGCAGGTCGTCTGGCTTCCGGACGTCCCGCAGCGGTAACGATCCTGCACACGTCGCCCGTCGTACTGCGCGTGAAGTGCAGCGCGCTGCACAGCGCGATTCCTCGACGGAGGAGCGCTCATTTTTCGCTACCTGCGCGCGAAACCGTTGCCGTAGTGTGCCCGCGGGGAGAGAGACATGAAGCTGACGTTCTTGCTCGCAGTGATGTTCGCCGTCGCGTGCGGTCCCGGTAATCGCAATGGCAGCGGCGGTGGTGATGACACGGGCGGCGGCGGCGAGACCTGCCCGCGCTGCACCGATGACAACAGCGGCACGATCGATTGCGACGGTAACGTCCACGCGTGCGCCCCCGATCAGTCGTGCAGTCTCGGCGAGTGCATGAACGGATGCGCCGCGGCCGAGGCAAACCACGCGTCGATCGGTTGCGAGTACTACGCGGTCGACATGGACGCCGCGTCGGGCCCGCCGCAGGACGCGTGCTTCGCCGTCTTCATCGCGAACACGTCGCGCGGTCAGGCGCACATCGATGTCGACTGGAACGGTCAGGGCATCGATCTCGCGACCTACGCGAAGAAGCCGCTCGGCCAGGGCACCGGCCTCCAGTACGGGACCTATGATCCAGCGCAGGGACTCGCGCCCGGCGAGGTCGCGATCCTCTTCCTCGCCTACGCGCCGCCGTCGATCCCGCTGATGCCCAACGTCGCCTGTCCGGTGCCCGCCGCGATCGGCACCGACGCGCAGATCTCCGGCAACGGCCTTGGCAAGGCATTCCACATCGTGACCGACCTCCCCGTCGTCGCGTACCAGATGCTCCCGTACGGCGGCGGCAAGGCGGCCGCGACGGGCGCGTCGCTGCTGCTGCCGACGAGCGCGTGGGGCACGAACTACGTCGGCGTCACCGCGTACGACACCGACATGCCGCCGCCGATCTCGGTGCCGCAGGGTCCGTCGATGAACGTCGTCGCGATGGAGGACAACACGACCGTCTCGATCCGGCCGAAGTCGGCCATCTCGGGCGGCGCCGGCATCCCGGCAACCGGCGCGGGCGTGCCGATGACGATGACGCTCAGCAAGGGTCAGTACGCGCAGATCACGCAGATCGCCCCCCTGACCGGCAGCCCGATCACGTCCGACAAGCGCATCGGCGTGTTCGGCGGCCACCAGATCATGTCGATCGATCGCTGCTGTGGCGACCACGGCGAGCAGATGATCGCGCCGGTCCGCGCGCTCGGCTACGAGTACGTCGCCGCCCCGCACGGCGATCGCAAGCCGACGAGCGAGCAGCGTGTCTATCGCATCATCGGCGCCGTCGACCAGACGGACCTCATCTACGATCCACCGAACGTGGGACCGGCGACGGTCAACCTCGGCCAGGTGCACGAGATCCGCTCGGCGACGCCGTTCACCGTCCGCAGCCAGGGCTCCGATCACCCGTTCCTCATGTTCACGTACATGACGGGCGCGGGCGAGCAGGGCGAGGGCGGCTGGGGCGACGCGGACTTCGTTCGCATGGTGCCGCCGCAGCAGTACATGACGCACTACGTGTTCTTCGCCGACCCGACGTATCCGTTCACGACGCTGACGGTCGTGCGCACGAAGAAGGAGGGCCAGTTCGCGGACGTCAAGCTCGCGTGCATGGGCAACATCAGCGGCTGGCAGCCCGTCGGCAACGGTGACTACGAGATCGCGTTCGTGAAGCTCGTCGATCACTTCAACGGCATGAACGGCTGCAACAACGGCGTCAACACGATGGACTCGAGTGCGCCATTCGGCGTCTGGGTCTGGGGCTGGGGCAGCGAGGACACGAACACGGGCTGGGTCAGCTACGGCTATCCGGCGGGCGAGGGCGTGCTGCCGATCAATGATGTCGTGATCCTGTAGGGACGGGATCGAGAGGGGCAGTCCCCCGGTATCGTCGGGATCGTCCGGATCGTCCAGATCGTCCAGATCGTCCAGATCGTCCGGATCGTCCGGATCGTCCGGAGTTCACGTTCACGTTCAGGTTCAGGTTCACGTTCAGGTTCACGTTCACGTCGACGTCGACGTCGACTTGACGTTGACGTTGACGTTGACGTTGACGTTGACGATCGTCCGGTCATCGGTTGGGTGACACCCGGTATCGAGGGCGTCGTGTCCGGTCATCGGTCGGGTGACACCCGGTATCGAGCGCGTCGTGTCCGGTCATCGGTCGGGTGACACCCGGTATCGAGCGCCCGGCTCGCGACGGAGTGAGAGCCGTGCCCGTGCCCGTGCCCGTGCCGGTGCCCGTTCTGCTGTCCGGTCATCGGTCGGGTGACACCCGGGATCAGCTGGGTGACACCCGGGATCAGCTGCCCGGGATCAGCTGGGTGACACCCGGGATCACCGGGATCGGGATGGGAGTGTCCGGTCATCGGTCGGGTGACACCCGGGATCACGCGGGTGACACCCGGGATCACGCCCGGGATCACGCGGGATCGGGATGGGAGAGCGAGCCCCAACAGACGATCGCGCGCGCTGATCGAGGGGACTCCGTGTCCGCCGCGTCCGGGGGCGGCTATCGCTCGGCCACTCGCTCGACGGTGTAGCCGGCGCGCTGGAGCAGTACGACCAAGCCATTGTCGCCGAGGAGGTGACCGAGGCCGACGGCGACGAACGCGCCACCCTTGGGAAAGTAGGCCTCGATGGCGGGGAGCCACTTGTGGTTGCGACCGGTCAGCATGATGGCCTCGGTCTTGGGCACGACGAGCAGGGCCTTCATCGCCTCGATGTCGCCGGCCTCGTACGAGGTGCGGAGCCGGCCGAGGTCGCACTTCATCGTCTGCCTGGCGCGGATCGCCTCGCGCAGGTCGTCGATGTCGACGGCGGTCTCGAGCGCGGTGAGTTGCTCGACCCAGGTCTCGAGATGCTCGATCGGCTGCTTGCGATCCTGCGCGCGTTCGGCGAGCTGGACATCCATCGACGGGCCGGGCGATGGCGCCATGTACGTGGTGAGGAGCGACATCGCGTACCAGGGCTTGGCGCGGCGAAGATCGTCCTCCTTGATCTTGCCGATGAGGGAGTCGCGCAGGTCGTACCAGTCGTCGGTGGAGAGCTGCTGGTCGATGCCAGGGCCGGACTTGATGCGCGCGTGCTCGCGGAAGTCGTCACGATCGGGCGTCTGCTCGCCGAGCTCGCTGACGAGACGTGGCGAGGCGCCGAGTGCGTCGAGCGCGGCCTTCGGGACCGCGTCGAGGCCGGCATCGTGGATCGTGCCGTAGAGCCACACGACGTCGCCGCCCTTGTGCGCCTTCCACAGGAAGGGCGGCCCCTTGATCGCGGGCGCGGTGGGCGCGACGGGACACTGCGGCTTCGCGCCACACGCGGCGAGCACGGCGAGCGCGAGCGCGAGCGAAAGCGCGAGCACGAGCACGAGGAGCCATCGCATGTCGCGATGGTAATCCGTGGCGCACCGGACCGTCGTTCGGGCGCGCGACAGTTGCTGACCTGTCGCGATGTGGCGACGGCGCGTGCGTCAGTTCGTGGTGACGCCGAGCGCGTCTTCCCAGCGCGCCGAGAACAGCAGGTAGTCGGCGAAGTCGAACGGGTGCTGGGCGAGCTTGGTCTTCTGATCCTCGCGCAGCGTCGCCATGAAGCGCTGGTTCGCGCGATCGATGGAGTCGAGGACGTCGCGCGCGAGCGTGACACCGGTCATCGGCTTGAACGTCGACGGCGAGAGATCGCCCGCCATGAACGCGTTCATCATCTTGTCCTCGATCTGGGTGGCCGCTTCCTGCACCGCGCCGTCGAGCTGCGCGCGTTGCTGCGCGTCGAGGCCGGCGACCTTGGCGAAGTCATCGCGGCCCCGCGCCACGCGCGCGCGATGTGGGGCGAGCGCGGCCTGCGCCAGTGGCACCATGCGATCGCGATACGACAGCATGCTCTCGCCGGGCTGCGGCGCGAAGTAGAGCGTCCAGGCGGGGAGCTTGATGCCGTTGATCCGCGGGCCTTCGGGCGGTGGCTCGCTGTCGTCGGAGGCAGTGGCCGACGATTGGTGCGTCGACGACGGCGAGTCGTCCCACGTCGAGCGGTGCGTCCGCGACGGGGCGGGCGTGGTCTCGGCGGTCGTCGCGCTCTCGCTCGCGGTGGACGACGGTCGGTTGCAGCCGCGCCACGTCTGCCACAGGCAGATCGCGGCGAGCACGAAGGACAGGTTCCTCCAGCTCATCGGGTTCCTCCCGTCGCCGGCCCGGTCGGCGCTGGTGTCGCGGGTGCGGGGCTCGGCGCGGCGGGGTCGGTGCCGGTCGCGGGTGCGGCGGGTGCGGTTG
>JAEWJO010000513.1 GCA_023386455.1 Pseudomonadota bacterium
GGCAAGCCCATCCCGGCTGACCTCGTCGCGAAGATAGAGAAGGCGAAGAACTTCAACCAGGGCTTCAAGACGGTCGAGTACCTCGCCTCGGCGATCTACGACCTGAAGATCCATCTCGCCTCGACCGACAAGCCGATCGATCCCGATGCGTTCGAGAAGACGACCATGAAGGAGATCGGCTGCCCGCCCGAGATCGTCATGCGCCACCGCCCGCCTGCGTTCGGCCACATCTTCGCCGACGACGGCTACTCGGCCGGCTACTACGTCTACATCTGGGCCGACACGCTGACCGCGGATGCGGCCGAGGCGTTCGTCGAGGCGAAGAGCTTCTACGACAAGGCGACGGCGAAGAAGCTCCACGACAACATCATGAGCGTCGGCAACTCGATCCCGCCGGAGCTGGCGTTCCGCCAGTTCCGTGGCCGCGACGTCGACACCGACGCGCTGATGCGCGATCGCGGCTTCCCGGTCACCGGCTCGGCGCCGAAGAAGAAGGCGTGAGCCCGCGCGTGACCGCGCCTCCGGTTACTCGCCAGGCGTAGCAACCCGGGTGCGGCGCTCGGCGTGACCGAGCCAGGCCGCGAGCAGCGCGAGCCCGATCGCCATCATCACGATGCCCGCGGGCACCCACATGACGAGCCCCGCGCGCTGCTGGTCGGCGAGTGCGTCCATGCCGATCCGGATCGTCCGCTCGCCATGCGCATACAGCGGCTCGTTCGCGAAGCTGATCACCGCCGCGAGCAGGCCGGAGTAGATCAGCGTGACGAACACGAACGCGACTCCGACGCCGTAGCCCGCACGGCCGTAGCGCCCGTGGACGAGCGTCCACCAGAACAGCACCGCCGTCGCGAAGAACGTCAGGTGCTGGAACGCGTGGACGCGCTCGTCCGCGAGCGCCGCATCGAACAGCGCGGGCACGTGCCACAGGCAACGCGCGAGCGCGTGCAACACGAGTGCGGAGACCGGCGAGGTCAGCGCCCGCCAGGCACGCACGGCTGATGGAGTGCGCACGGCCCTCCTCGCGCGAACGCGGGCACCGCGCGGCAGTGACCACATGACAGGCGCGAGCGGACGGCCGAGCACGACGAGCGGAGCAGCGATCAACATCAACAGCTCGTGCTGCGCCATGTGTGCGGAGAACAGGACGTCGCTCGCATGGTCGAGCGGCGAGACCAGTGCGATGGCGATCGCGGTCAGGCCGGCCCCGTGGGCCACGACCTGCCACGGCTGGAGACCTCGCCCGGCGCCGGCGTGGCGCCACATCCGCGTCGCTCCGATCGTGTAGACCACCGCGGCGACGGCGAGCGCTCCGATGACGAGCGGATCCCACGTCCAGCCGGTCGTCCACACGTTCACCGACGGGATGCCGCGAATGCCGGGATGCGTCACGGCTCCGCTCCCGGCAGCAGGATCAGCGTCGCGATCGTCATCCCGAGTACGAGCAGCAGCGACAGGACCGACACCGCGAGCGCGAGGATCGCGAGGAAGCGCCGGCGCTGGACGATCGGGTCGCCGGTGTCACCGGCCGTCTTCTGGAGCTCGCGGACGGACAGTGCGAGTCCGCCGAGGACGACCAGGAGCCCGATTCCGTGCAGGATGCGCAGCGTCGTCGCGTCACGGTGCTCGTGTGCCCCCGGCGTGATGCCGTACGCGACGACGAGCAGCAGGAAGAACGTCGCCGGACCGAGCGCGCAGGCTACGAGGAGCGAGGCATCGCGCTTCATCGACCCCCTCCGAGCAGGACCGGCAGAAACACGAGCGCCCAGACGAGCGTGCCGCCGGCGATGACGAAGTAGATGAGCGGCGTCGAGACCTCGATGTCGACACGGTGCTTGTCCTCGATCGGCCCCTTGAACAGCAGCGCGACGTAGAGCAGGTCCTCGAACACACCGGTGACGCCGTGAAGCCACTGGACGCCGAGCAGGCCCCAGACGACGGAACCATAGGCATGATCGTCCCAGCGAAACGGGAGCATCTTCATGATGCAGAACCGGATCGTGCAACCGACGACGGCGAAGAAGCAGGCGAGCGCGAGCGTCCGGCGCATCCCCCGCACGTCGCCTCGGATGGCGTGGACGCTCGAGCGATGCTGGGGAAATCCGCTCGCGATCCAGCATGCGAGCTCGACGGTCGCGATCCACGCGATCGTGGTCGTCATGTGCGTCGGCGGAAACGGATGCGTGCGATCGGCGACGTAGACGTACGACAGCGCGAGCAGGACGAGCATCGAGCCCTCGATCGCGACGAGCGCCATCACCGCCCACCACAGCGGATCACGGGGGCCGAACGCGAGGTGCGGGAGCTTCGAGACGTCGAGGACGCGCCGTTTCACGGGTTCTCCTCCAGGATCTCCTCGCGGTGCGGCGGCCGCGGCCACATCCAGACGCACAGCGCGAGGCCGACGATGACACCGCCGACGACGAAGCCCCACGGTGTGAAGATCGATCCGATGAACGTGATGCCGGTCGCGAGCGCCGTCAGTACGGGGACGATCGTGTGGCTCGGCAGCTCCGTGATGTGGTCCGGCTCGGCGTCGAGCAGCGTCGTCACGAGGACGTCGGGGCGATCCGTGCGGACGCCGGCGACGACCGGTTGGTCGGGCGCGTTCGTCCACGCCGGATGGCGGTCGCGCACCGTCGGCAGCTCGGTGAAGTTTCCCCGCGGCGGCGGCGAGCTCGTCGTCCACTCGAGACCATCGGCGCGCCACGGATCGGCGCCGGCGACAGCGCCCCGGCGGCGTGACACGAGCGCGTTGACGAGCGTCACGACCATGCCGAGGCCGAGCACGAACGAGCCGATCGTCGCGACCATGTTGAGCGTGCCCCAGCCGGTGTCGGCGGCATACGTGAAGATCCGGCGGGGCATGCCGTGGAGGCCGAGCTGGTGCATCGGGAAGAACGTCAGGTTGAACCCGACGAAGACCAGCACCGCGCTGACCTTGCCCCAGCGCTCGCTCATCAGGCGCCCGGTCATCTTCGGGAACCAGAAGTAGACCGCACCGAACAGCGGAAACACGGCGCCGGCGATCAGCACGTAGTGGAGGTGAGCCACGACAAAGAAGCTGTCGTGCACCTGCAGATCGAGCGGTACGGACGCGAGCATCACGCCGCTGAGTCCGCCGATCAAGAACGTCACCAGGAACGCGAGGACGAACAGCATCGACGTCGTGAACCGGATGCGGCCGCGCCAGATCGTCGCGATCCACACGAAGAACTGCAGGCCCGCCGGGATCGCGATGAGCAGGCTCGCCGCGGTGAAGAAGCTCTGGCCGAGTTGCGGCAGACCGGTCGCGAACATGTGGTGCACCCACACGCCGAACGCGACGAACGCCGTCGAGACCATCGAGATGACCGAGACCGTGTAGCCGAAGATCCGGGTGCGAACGAACGGCACGATCAGCGTCGACACGAAGCCGACGGCCGGGAGGAAGATGATGTAGACCTCCGGGTGGGCGAAGTACCAGAACAGGTGCTGCCACAGCAGCGGATCGCCGCCTTCGGCCTGGTTGAAGTAGTGGGTGCCGATCAGGCGGTCCGACGCGAGCATGCTGCTCGACAGCATCACCGCCGGCATCGCGAAGATGACCATCACGTTGATGACGAGCTGCGCCCACACGTAGAGCGGCATGCGGTGCAGCGCCATGCCCGGAGCGCGGTGCTTCAGGATCGTGACGATGATGTTGATCGCGACCGCGAGCGCAGAGAGCTCGGTGAACGTGATCATCTGTGCCCAGACGTCGACGCGGCGACCCGCGGAGTATTCCGGCCCTGCGAGCGGCACGTAGCTGAACCAGCCGGCGTCCGGCCCGGTGTTCGTCAGAAGGCCGATCCAGAGCAGGCTGCAGCCGATCAGATAGACCCAGTAGCCGTAGGCGTTGAGGCGCGGGAACGCGACGTTACGCGTGCCGACCATCAGCGGCACGAGGTAGACGCCGAAGCCCTGCATCACCGGCACGGCGAACAGGAACATCATCGTCGAGCCGTGCGTCGAGAACGCCTGGTTGTAGCCGTCGGGCCCGAGCACCTCGGCGCCCGGCGTCGCGAGCTGCAAGCGCATCAGCAGCGCGAGGATGCCGCCGAGCACCATGAAGACGAATGCCGTGACGATGTAGCGACGGCCGATCGCCTTGTGGTCGATGTCGCGTAGCCAGTGCCAGAATCCCGGCGGGCGTCCCCACGTACGCTCGAGCTCCTCGGCGTCCGGCGTATCGGTCATCGTCCGTTCGAGCGGCCGCTCGAGCGGAGGGAGCGTCGGATTCACGTTCTCCTTGGCGTCGCTCATCGCAGCGTCTCCAGGTACGCGACGATCGCCGCGATGTCCTCGGCCGGCAGCGAGACCGGTGGCATTCGCGCGCCGGGTTTCATCGCCTGCGCGTTGCTGATCCAGCGCGTCAGGTGGTCGTGGGTGTTCGTCACCGTCCCGGCGCCGATCTCGAGCCGGCTCGCGACGTGCGTCAGGTCCGGACCGACGCGGCCGCCGGCCGGCGTGCCGGCGACCGTGTGACACAGCGCGCATGGACTGCGCACGAACACACCGAGGCCTCGCTTCTGCGCGTCGGTGAGCGGTGCGGGCGCGGCGAGCCGCTGGTGCGCCTTCCACTGTGCGAACCGTTCCGGGGTCTCGGCGACGATCGTGATCGTCATCCTCGCGTGCTCGAGGCCGCAGAACTCGGCGCACTGGCCGCGGTACACGCCGGGCTGGTCGACGCGGAGCCACGTGCGGTTGATCCGGCCGGGGATCAGGTCGCGCTTGCCATGGACGCTCGGCACCCAGAAGCTATGGATCACGTCGGCAGATGTCAGCTCGACGTGGATGGGCCGGCCAACCGGCACGTGCAGCTCGTTCGCTGTCGACGCGTACTGCTGCGGGTCGTCGCGATCGTACTCGACCTCCCACCACCATTGCCTGCCGGTGATCCGGACATGCAGCGGATCGCCCTGGTCCTCGAGCGCGGCGAGGTTCCTGCCCGCGACGACCGTCGTGACGAGCAGGCCGACCAGGGTCACGACCGTCGCCGAGCCCGCGAGCAGAACCGCGCGCGCCATCCGGCGATCGCGGCCCGGCTGTTCGGCGAGCGGATCGTCGATCTCGTTGCGCCGCGACACGAGCGCGGACGCGATGATGAATCCGACGACGAGCAGCCACACCGCGATGACGACCCACAGGAACACGTCCCAGACCCAGGCGATCTCGCCGGCCTGGGGGCCGACGGGCTCGAGTACGTTCATTCCCGGCGGCGTCACGGGGACTCCTTCGGCAGCGTCGTGAAGCCGTGCTCGCCGAGGTTCGTGAGCGGCGCCGCCTGCATGTGGTCGTCGCGTGGCGGCACCGCGTCGCCTCGGACCAGCCCGCCGATCGATCGCACGTACGCGACGAGCGAGTAGAGCTGCTGCTCCACGATCTTGCCGCGGTACGACGGCATGCCGCGCGGCCGACCGGCGATGATCGACATCGCGATGTCCGCGGGCTTCGAGCCGTACGTCCAGTGCTCGTCCAGAAATGGCGGCCCCATCGCGCCACCGCCGTGCGCGTGGCAGCCGACACAGTTGAACTGGCTGTACAGCGCCTGCCCCTCCGACACCGCGTACGCGGTCTCCTTGTAGCCCGGCAGCGCCGGATCGAGCGTCGGCCCCTCGCGCGGTGGCTCGCCGGCGAAGAGCGTCGTCTGCGGCGGCAACACCGGCGCCTCGCTCGGCCCCTGGATCCTTCGCTGCTCGCGCTCGCAGCTCGCGAGCAGCGCAACGGCGACAAGCGCGCGGCGGATCATCGTCCGTCCGCCTCGACGGGCACCTGCGGCACCCGCCAGCGCGCGAGGATCTTGCGGATATCGACGCGGCGCGCGGAAAGCGCTCGCTCGAGCTCCACGGCAAGGTCGGTGTCACCGCGTCGTACGCCGAGCCCGATCGAGAACCGCAGCGGCAGGCCGTGATCGGTCGCCTCCGCGATCGGCACGATCGAGAGCCTCGTCCGCGCGCGTCGCGCCGCCCCACCGGCGAGCAGACCCCAGGCGATCGCGACGTCGACGCTGCCGTTCTCGACCGCTCGCACGACATCCTCCGGCGGGCTGTCCTTCGCGTAGTCGCCGTAGACCGAGAATCCACGGACGTTGTCGACGATGCCGCGCTCGGCGAGCGCGTTGACCGGCGGTGCACTCGCACCGGCGTCGCCGACGATCTGGACGCCGATCGTCAGGGTCCGCAAACGTTCGTCGTCGAGCGAACGAATGTCGAGCCCGCGATCCGCGCGCGTCACGAACACGTACGACGAGCGGTAGTACGGCGCCGTCGTCCGCACGAGACCGAGACCGACGGGCACGCCGATCACGACGTCGCAGAGCTGGGCCTTCAGCGTGTTGCGAAAGAACCCGCGGCGCTGCGCCCACCACGTGTACTCGACGGTCGCGCCGAGCTCGCGTGCGAGCACGTTCGCGATCTCGTTCTCGAAACCCGGCGACGACTTGCTCGAGAACGGCAGGTTGTTCGGATCGGCACATACCCGCAGGACGCGGTGAGGGCTCGCGTATGCGCGATCGCAGGCGGCGAGGATCGCGAGGAGCAACAATCCCTTCACATCGGCCCGCACTGGGGCTGGCTGTCGTACGACCCGGCGCTCGATCTCGTCTACCACGGCACCGCGAATCCGGGCCCGTGGAACGCGGGCATGCGCCCCGGCGACAACAAATGGACCGCCGGCATCTTCGCGCGCAGGCCCGCGACCGGCGAGGCGATCTGGTTCTATCAGTACTCGCCACACGACCTCTGGGATCATGACGGCGTCAACGAGTCGATCCTCCTCGATGCGGACGTCGGCGGGACGCGCCGGCCGCTGCTCGTGCATCCCGAGCGCAATGGCTACGTCTACGTGATGGATCGCGCGACCGGCGAGGTCCTCTCCGCCGACCCGTTCGTCCACATCACGACATCGAGAGGCGTCGATATGAAGACCGGCCGGCTGCGGGTCGTCCACGAGAAGGAGCCCAAGCCCGGCCGCACCTCGCGCGATATCTGTCCGTTCGCTCCGGGGGCGAAGGACTGGCAGCCGAGCGCGTTCTCACCGCTGACCGGGCTCCTCTACATGCCGCACCAGACGATGTGCATGGACGAGGAGTACACGGACACGAGCTACATCGCCGGGACGCCATTCGTCGGCGCCGAGGTCCGCTACTACGCGATGCCCGGCATGAAGCGCGGCAAGTTCACGGCGTGGGATCCGATCGCACGCAAGGAGGCGTGGAGCATCGCCGAGGACCTGCCCGTCTGGAGCGGCGCGCTCGCCACCGCCGGCAACGTCGTGTTCTATGGAACGATGGACGGCCTGTTCAAGGCGGTCGATGCCCGCACCGGCAGGCCGCTGTGGCAGACGCGTTTGCCGTCGGGGATCATCGGCCAGCCGATCACCTACAAGGGTCCTGACGGCCGGCAGTTCGTCGCCGTGCTCTCGGGCGTCGGCGGCTGGAGCGGTCAGATCGTCTCGCTCGGCCTCGACCCTCGCGACCTCACCGCCGGGAACGGCTGGGGCAACGCGATGGCGGATTTGCCCGCGAAGACAAAGCCCGGCGGCGCGCTCTACGTGTTCGCGCTGCCGCGCTGAGCCGCCGGGAAGACGCCGACCGAGACCGAGAGCGACGTCTCCCGGCAGAGGGCCATGTGCCACCACCGCGCCGGGATGTACAGGAAGTCGCCGGGGTGCAGCGTCGCGGTGTGCAGCTGCGACGTCTCGCGCGAGAACGCCGCGAACTTCGTCGAGTCTGCAGGTCCGACGGTCACGGTGTTCGGGCGGAAGTAGTAGTCCTTCACGCCGGCGGTCTGCGCGATGAACACGTCCTCGTCGTCGAAGTGCCAGCCAAAGCCGTGCGTCGCGCGCGGCGTGACGAAGAGCTGCACCATCGAGGTTCCGATGTCGCGCTCGAACTGCGCGGCGATGCGCGCGAGCACCGGGTCGCAGCGCTCCGCGTGGCGGATGCACAGGCCGATGCCGTCGCGCATGTACGCGCGCAGCTCGAGCAGACCGCGCGGCTGCGGGAACGGGAGTAGCTCGCCGCGGGAGACGACGAGCGTGTCGCCTGCGTCCGACGCGAGCACGCGGTCGAGGCGGCCCCAGTCGAGCAGCGCCTCGGGGTTACCGATGCTCGACGGCTGCGCGATCGGCACACGCTGCAGCTGCTGCGAGACGAACGCATCGATCGTGATCGGCCCCAGCCACTCCTCCAGCACGACGTGGTCGTAGCACGTCCGCAGCTGGACTCTGCACGCGCACGAGCAGACCAGCGCGATTTCATCAGCTGTGCGCGAGCGCTCGATCCGGACGCGCGCCGTGGCACTACGTCGGTCTCCGCGGGGCACACCCCCTGCACGAAGCCGCCTCCGGAGGAGAACCATGGGACTTCGACTATTGAAGGATCGCGGCGTACCGATCGACCGCCAGAAGTTCAGCTGGCGCGAGCTCGCGCAGCCGCCGATCAGCAAGATCGATTGCGATGCCTGGACCCGCGTCCGGATCATCCTGATGAACGGCATCGAGGCGAACTCGAATCGATTCAGCCACGCCGCCGCGCGCCTGTATGGCCGCTTGCAACAACCGCTCGCCGTGATCCGTCGCATCGAGCAGCACCAGCAGACGATGGTCAACTGGCTGTTGCCAGCGGATCAGACGCCACTCGAGACCACGATCGGTTTCGAGCAGGTGGCGATCGAGGTGACGGCCGCGCTGGCGCTCGAGGAGCCCGACGACGAGCTCGCTGCGATGTACCGCTTCGGGCTGCTCGAGGACTTCGATCACATGTACCGGTTCGCCGCGCTCATGGATCGGATCGAAGGGAAGGACGCGAACTCGATCCTGCAGGGCTACACGGACATCCTGCCCGGCCGACCGACGACGATCGAGCATCGTCACCCACTCGACGACCTGCGCCGGCCGTACGACCACCGCCACGCGGCGCTGCTGTCGAAGCTACACGCGCTCACGCTCGTCGGCGCGGAGCACCAGACGCACGACTACTACATGACGATCGGCCCGATGTTCGCCGACCCGACGGCACGCCAGCTCTACGGCGAGATCGCGTCGGTCGAGGAGCAGCACGTCACTCACTACGAGTCACTCTGTAATCCCGCCGAGTCGATCCTCGAGAAGTGGCTCCTCCACGAGGCGTGCGAGGCCTACAACTACTGGAGCTGCGCCGAGTCGGAGACCGATGCCCGGATCAAAGGCATCTGGGAGCGCATGCTCGACTACGAGCTCGGCCACGTGCAGTTCGTCGCGCAGCTGTTCGAGAAGTACGAGCGGCGTGACGCGTCCGAGGTGCTCGACTCGCCGATCCATCAGCCGGTCACGTACGTGCCGCATCGCGAGTTCGTACGCGACGTGCTGCGCCAGGAAGTCGGCCTCGGCGCGGCCGGTCCCGATCTCGTCCCGCGCGAGCGCGAGCCGGCACGCACGCGCCAGATGCGTGCGCAGCTGAACGCGAAGGATCAACCCTCCAACATCGTGTCCGCTGGCTGGAGCTGGGTCCCCGGCGGCGAGCTCGCGAACGAGATCGACGGCAAGGCCTCGGTCCAGGCTCCGCGCGGACGTGACACCACGTCCAGAAAGCTGCAGTCATGAAGTCCCAGATCGGAAACGTCACGAGGCCCGGAGACAACCACACCGGCATCGCGCTTCACCCGGAGATGGCCGCCGAGATGATCGAAGGGACCGCCGAGTTCGGGCCGACCTCGTCGGGCGGCGCCGAGCTGCTCGCGGAGGCACGCGTTCGCGCAGCGAAGCTCAGCTCGCCGGTCGCGACGATGCCGCCGTCACCGAACGTCCTCGTCGAGCGGCTCCCGCTCCTCGACAAGCTCGGTGCGCGGCTCCAGTTCGAGCGCACCGGCGTCCGGCTCTACGACGCGCTGATCTCCAAGTACGACGCGTACGGGACGTTCGAAGGTGGGCCGAGCCGCGAGGACCTCGAGCACATCAGGCAGGAGGAGCTGCGCCACTTCGCGCTCGTTCACGCTGCGATCGAACGCCTCGGTGGTGACCCGACGGTCGTCACGCCGTGCGCGAATCTGCAGGCGGTCGCGAGCCGCGGCATCTGCGATGTCCTCGTCGATCCGCGGACGACGCTCGTCGAGTGCCTCGACGCGATCCTCGTCGCCGAGCTCGCCGATCACGAGAGCTGGGACCAGCT
>JAEWJO010000601.1 GCA_023386455.1 Pseudomonadota bacterium
AGCAGATCGACGAACCGATCGCGCATCGTGCGATCGCCGCGCACGCCGGCCTTGTCGGTCTCGGACGCCGCCTGGATCAGCGTCTTCACCGACGCCCAGTTCGTGCCCTCGGCGAGCATCCAGTCGACCTTGAAGCGGAGGTCGCCGCCGAGGATGCCGACGGCCTCCTTCATCTCGTCATCGCCGAGCAGATCGACGAACCGCCCGCGCATCGCGCGGTCGTCGCGTACCGCGGCCTTCTCGGTCTCGGGCGCGGCCTGGATGAGCGGCTTCACCGACTCCCAGTTCGTGCCCTCACCCATCATCCAGTCGAGCTTGAAGCGGAGGTCGCCGCCGAGCAGGCCGACCGCTTCCTTCATCTCGTCGTCGCCGAGCAGATCGATGAACCGGCCGCGCATCGCGCGATCGCCGCGCACCGCGGCCTTCTCGGTCTCGGGCGCGGCCTGGATGAGCGGCTTCACCGACGCCCAGTTCGTACCCTCGCCCATCATCCAGTCGAGCTTGAACCGGAGGTCGCCGCCGAGCAGGCCGACCGCCTCCTTCATCTCGTCGTCGCCGAGCAGATCGATGAAGTGCTCGCGCATGCGTGCGGCGGTCCGGACCGGCGCCTTCTCGGCCTCCGGTGCCGCCTGGATCAGCGGCTTGATCGACGCCCACGTCGTGCCCTCGGTCATCATCCAGTCGAGCTTGAAGTGGAGGTCGCCGCCGAGCAGCTGGACGGCCTCCTTCATCTCGTCGTCGCCGAGCAGCTCGACGAACCGATCGCGCGCACGCGTGCTCGCGCGCGTCGCCGCCTTCTCGGGCTCGGGCGCTGCGGCGATGAGGTCCTTGATCTTCTGCCACGTCGTGCCCTCGGCGATCAGCCAGTCGACCTTGAATGCCAGGTCGCCGCCGAGGAGATCGACGACCTGCGCCATCTCCTCGTCGTTGCACAGCGACACGAAGCGCCCGCGCAGCGCGGTGTCGGTGCGAACCGCCGCCTTCTCCGCCTCGGGCGCCCAGCCGATCACACGCGTCACCGCCTCGACATTCGTACCCTCGCCGAACATCCAGTCGAGCTTCCACTTCAGATCGCCGGCGAGCAGGAGGACGAGCTCTTCCATCTCGTCGTCGCCGACGACGTCGATGAACTTCGTGCGCATCGTCGAGCTCGCGCGGACCGCGGCGCGCTGTCCCGCGTCGGGCTGTCGCTCGATCGTCTGGCGCAGCGACGCCCAGTTCGTGCCCTCGGCGAACATCCAGTCGAGCTGATCGATCAGCGTGCCGCCGAGCAGCGTCACGAGGTCGCGCATCTCGTCGTCGCCGAGCAGGTCGGTGAACCGGGACCGCATCGCGCGATCGGTACGGACCTCGGCCTTCTGCGCCTCGGGGGCTGCGACGACGAGCGGGCGCACGACCTCCCAGCTCGTGCCTTCGCCCATCATCCAGTCGAGCTTCTGCTTCAGCGTGCCGCCGAGCGCCTCGCACACCTGGCGCATCTCGTCGTCGCCGCACAGCGAGATGAACTGTCCGCGCAGCCCGGCGCTGTTGTAGACCGCCGTCTTCTGATCCGCGACGGTGCAGCGGTTGATGATATCGATCGTGTAGCCGACCTCGGTTCCCTCGGCGAACAGCCACTCGAGTGACTTGACGAGGTTGCCGCGCATCGCGCGCACGCCGCGATACATCTCCTCGTCGTCGAACGTGCTGACCGCGAGCTCGCGCAGCTGCGCGCTCCCGAGCACCTGCGTGACCTCCGGCCCGGTCAGCTGACCCATCAGGCTGATCGCACCGTCCTCGTCGCCGTCGTCCAGCAGCGCACGCAGCTGGGCGACGTGACCGCCGCCTGCCGAGTCGCGCTGGATCACGGCCGCGCGCGCCTCGAGGGCGGGACCTCCGCTCGCACCGCGCGCGATCCCCGCAGCCTCGCGTTCGGCCGGCGCGGACGGATCGCTGAGCGCCGTCGAGCCGGTCCCCGGCTGCAGCGTATGGACGACCTCGTGCGTGATGAGCTCGCTGTCCGCCTGACCCTCGCCGAGGTAGATGTCGCTGCCGACGGTGAACGCCCGCGCGTCGATACCCGCGGCGGCCGCCTTCGCATCCGGTCCCGAATGGACGCGGACCGCCGACAGATCGGCGTCGAGCGCTTGTTCGAGTGTGCCTCGCGTCGCCTCGTCGAGCGGCGCACCCGCGCTCCCGACCGCACGGCGCATCGACGGTGCGCTCGTGCCGGCCGGTCCGTTTGCCGGCAGCGACACGCGCTGCGCCTCCGCCTTGTGCCGCCGCGTCACCGGTGGCTGCATGCGGCGTTCGATCCGGCGCGCCATCGCGTCGGCCTCTTGCTCGAGCGACTCGCCCGCGGCGCTGACGCCGCCGGCATTCTTCGTCCGGCCCTGGTGATGCTGCACGACGTGCGCGAGCTCGTGCGCGAGCAGCTTGTCGCCCGCGGGCGTGCCCGGTGCGAACGCGCCTCCCGCGAAGAAGATGTCGTCGCCGACGGTGAACGCGCGGGCGTGGACCGCCGCTGCTGCATTCGCCGCGACGTCGTCGGTGTGCACGCGAACGGCGCCGAACGGCGCGCCGAGCGCGGCCTCCATGCGCTTGCGAAGCGCCTCCGGTAGAGGCTGGCCCGAGCCGCAGCGCGCGAGCGCCTCGTCGATGATCGGATCGTCACTCGCCGCTTCGCCCGCGTCGGCGGCCTGGCGATACAGCGTCGCGGCACGCCGCTCGGTCGCGCGCCACATCGCGTGTCCCGGCGTCGTCGTCCGCTCGGGTGCCGGCCGCTCGCCGACGATCGACGGCACGGCCGCGAGCAGCGTCGATGCCTGGAGTGCACCGCGGCGGGGGCCGAGCGCACCGATCACGTCGCGCAGCGCGCGGAGCTGGTAGATCGCGAGCGGCTTCGACGCCTGCCACGGCACCGTCGATCGCCATCGCTCGATCGCCGCCTCGGTCGGCGCGACCATCGCACCGCCGACGATCGAATCGACGAGCGTGCCCTTGCCGACCTCGTCGAGACCATCGGTAGCGGCGAGGCGCTGCATCTCGTCCGCGAGACGCTTCGCGGCGCGGCGCTCCTGTTCGCGCTCGTCCGGCCCGATTCCATCCACCCGTTTGTGACGCTCGCCGCCCACGGTCCTCCCGTTGTGCCCGTTGTGTCCCGATGTTACGTCGGGGTCGAACGTTCTACCCCGCGCCACGCGAAGCTTGCCAGCGGCGCGCTGTCATCTTGGTAAGGAACGTCACCGTGGACGATGTAGGCGCGTGGCCGCGGATACCGGACGGGATTCAGCGCGCTTCATGCGTTCAGGTAACGCGAGCGCAGGTGGCGCTCGAAGTGCGTCGCGGTGAGCGGTGCGCCGGTCGCGCGCTCGACGAGCTCGGGCGTCGGCCACCGGCTCGCCTGGCTCCAGATCTGTTCGTCGAGCCAGGCGAACACCGGCGCGAGATCGCCGGCTGCGATCCGACCGTCGAGGTCGGGCATCCGCGCGCGGATCGCCGCGAAGTACTGCGCCGCGTACATCGCCCCGAGCGTGTAGCTCGGGAAGTAGCCGAACGCACCATCGGTCCAGTGGATGTCCTGGAGGCAGCCGTCGCGGTAGTTCCCCTTCGTGTCCATGCCGAGGTACTCGTGCATCTTCGCGTCCCACAGCGACGGGACGTCCTCCGGCTCGATCTCGCCCTCGATCAGCGCGCGCTCGATCTCGAAGCGCAGGATGATGTGCATCGGATAGGTGAGCTCGTCGGACTCGGTGCGGACGAAGCCCGGCCGGACGCGCGTGTAGATCTTGACGAGGTTCTCGATCTCGAATGCCGGCTGATCGCCGAGGTGCTGGCGCACGAGCGGCGCGATCAGCGTCAGGAACGGTCGGCTGCGCCCGATCTGCATCTCGAACGACAGGCTCTGGCTCTCGTGGATCCCCATCGACCGCGCCTGACCGAGCGGGAGATGGACCCACTCGCGCGGCAGGCGCTGCTCGTAGCGAGCGTGACCCGTCTCGTGCACGACTCCCATCAGCGCCTGCACGAAGTCATCCTCGCTGTAGCGCGTCGTGATCCGCACGTCCTCGGCGACGCCGCCGCAGAACGGATGCGTCGACACGTCGAGCCGGCCGCCCTCGAAGTCGAAGCCGAGGAGCTTCATGACCTCGAGGCCGAGCGCGCGCTGTGCCGCGATCGGGAACGGTCCGGTCGGGCGGACGACCTCCTCGGTGCGCTGCTTCGCGACGACGTCCCGGATCAGCGGCGGCAACCAGCGCTTGAGGTCGGCGAACATCGGCTCGATCACGGCCGTGGTCATCCCCGGCTCGAAGCGATCGACGAGCGCGTCGTAGCGCGTGAGCCCGGTCGCCTCGGCGAGCAGCGTCGCTTCCTGGCGCACGGCCGCGACGACCGGACGCCAGTTCTCGAGAAACCCGGTCCAGTCGTTCGCCTTGCGCTGCGTTCGCCAGGCGTGCTCGCAGCGCGTGCCCGCGAGGCTCTTCGCCTCGACGAGCGAGGCGGGCAACAGGTTCGCGATCTGCCATTGCCGCCGCATCTCGCGGACCGACGCGGTCTCGATCGCATCGCTGCTCTCGGCCTTCGCCGCCTCGAACGCCGGCGCGAGCTGCGGCGCGGTCAGCGTGTCGTGCATCAGCACCGCGAGCTCGGCCATCGCGGCGCCGCGGGCATCGTTGCCCTTGCTCGGCATCATCGCCGCTTGATCCCAGGCGACGATGCTCGCGAGGTGCTGGTAGCGATAGAGCTTCGTGAAGCTCGCGACGAGAGTCTCGTAGGCGCTCGACATGGGCGATACGATACCCTTCAGATGACGAGAGTTGTGGCCGTCGCGGGCCCTGCTCGGCTCGCGCATCGGATGCTACGGTGCGTGACCCCGTGCACACGATCGTCACTCATCCCGGCGGCTCGCATAAGGACGACCTGCTCGCCGCCTGTGTCCTTGCCGCCATTCACGGTTGCCCGATCGTCCGGCGCGACCCGACACCCGAGGATCTCGCCGATCCGGAGGTCGCCGTCGTCGACATCGGCGGCATCCACGATCCGGCGCGATCGAACTTCGATCACCATCACTTCGCGCGCGACCACGCGCCGACCTGCGCACTCAGCCTCGTGCTCGATCACCTGGGGCTCTACCAGGACGCGCTCCAGTTCTGCGACTGGCTCGAGACCGCCGAGTGGTTCGACTCGCGCGGCCCCAAGAAGACGGCCGAGTGGCTGAACGTTCCGCGCCGCGCGATCTCCCAGCTCAACTCGCCGATCGACATGACGCTGCTGAGGCGCTTTGCCCAGGCGACGCGGCTCGAGCCGACGGACCCGCTCTACATCTTCATGAAGATGGTCGGCGAGGACCTCCTCGAGTACCTGCGCCAGGCGCGCGAGCGCCTCGACTTCATCGACCAGCACGTCCAGCGCTGGACGATCGCGCATGGCGACGATCGGATCGAGGCGCTGTTCTTGCCGCGCACCGAGGCCGCCGCCGACGAGCCGAGCGCGATGCTCGGCAGCTACATCCGCGCGCGCAAGCTCGACAGCGTGATCGCGGCGATCGTCTATCCCGACCGCCGCGGCGATGGCTTCGGCATCGGTCGCTACGAGGACCATCCGCGCCTCGACTTCTCGCGCGTCGACGGTCAGCCCGACGTCCACTTCGCGCACAAGAGCGGCTTCATGTGCAAGACGTCCGCGAGCGCCCGGGACCGGCTCGAGGAGCTCGTCCGTCTCGCCTGGACCTAGAGCGTGTCCGGGTCGAGCGTGCCGTACGAGCTCTCGGCGTCGCGGCACAGCGTCGCGAGGTGATCGATACGCGGCAACTCGGTGAACAGCCAGTACTGCGCGGCGGCGAGCTTCGCGCGGTAGTAACCCACGTCGCGCGACGCGCGCCCTCGTGGCAGCGGCCCGGCGAGTGCCGCCTGGGCGACCGCCGCGAGCTCGAGCCACTGCCACGCGATGACGACCGTCGAGACCAGGTCGAGGTAGTCGGTCGCGTGCAGCATCATCGACTCGACGTCGCCGGCGAGGCCGCGCTGCGCGAGCTCGGTCGTCAGCGATCCGACGACGCCGACCGCGCGCTCGACGTCGGCGATCCAGCGCGGCGTGACGCCGGCGGCGCGCGCTCGTGCACACGTCGCGGAGATCTCCTTGGCGAGTGCCTGGAGCCCCGCGCCGCCGCTGGCCATCGCGCGCCGCCCGAGCAGATCCGCGGCCTGAATGCCGGTCGTGCCCTCGTGGATCGAGTTGAGCTTCTGATCGCGCAGCCACGCCTCGGGCAGGTACTCGCTCGAGTAGCCGTAGCCGCCGTGGATCTGGATCGCGAGCGCGTTCGCCTCGAATCCCTTCTCGGCGGGAAACGACTTCGCGATCGGTGTCAGCAGCTCGAGCAACCGTCCCGCGTGCTCGCGCTCGCTGCCCTCGCCGTGACTCGCGAGGTCCGCGTACCACGACGCGCGCACGAGCAGCAGCAGCGCGCCCTCGACGATCGCCTTCTGCCGCAGCAGCATGCGGCGCACGTCCGCGTGCTGGGTGATCGCGACCGGCGGCGCGGCCGGGTCCTTCGCGGTGACCGGTCGCCCTTGCTGGCGCGTGCGCGCGTAGGCGAGTGACTCGTGATACGCGACCGACGCCGTCGCGACCCCGTTGAGGCCGACCATGATCCGCGCCTCGTTCATCATCTGGAACATGTAGCGGATGCCCTGGTGCGGCGCGCCGACGAGCCAGCCGCGGCAATCGCCGCGCTCTCCGTACGCGAGCGCGAGGCTCGGCAGCCCCCGCCAGCCGATCTTGTGGATGAGTCCGGTGACCGCGACGTCGTTGTCGACGAGCGTCTCGCCGTCGAGCCGCCGCTTCGGGACGCAGAACAGCGACACGCCCTTCATGCCCGGCGGTGCGCCCGCGATCCGCGCGAGCGTCATGTGCACGACGTTGTCCGCGAGATCGTGATCGCCGCCCGAGATGAAGATCTTCGAGCCGCGCAGCAGGTAGTGCCCGTCGGCCGTCGGCTCGGCGACCGTCGTGATGTCGGCGAGGCTCGAGCCCGCCTGCGGCTCGGTCAGCGCCATCGTGCCGGTCCACGTGCCGGCGTACATGCGCGCCATGTACGTCGCCCGCAGCGCATCGTCGCCGAACGCCTCGAGCAGGTGCGCCGCGCCCTGCGTGAGCCCCGCATAGCCGTACGCCGACAGGTTGCCGGCCATCAGGTACGCGGTCGCGAGCGAGAACACCGTCAGCGGGACCTGCGCGCCGCCGACCGCGTGCGGCCGCGGCGCAGACACGACACCGAGCTCGGTCAGTCTCGCGTACAGCTCGCGCATCCGCGGATGGACGTGCACGCGCCCGTCGACGAGCTTCGGCGGCTCGGTGTCGAGCGTGCGGTACGCCGGAAACAGCGAATCGCGTGCGAGATCGCGGGCGGCGCCGATGAACATCTCCGCCGTCTCCCGATCGTGATCGGCGAAGTACGGGAGCCGGAACAGGCGCGTGACGTCGAGGACCTCGTCGAGGATCAGCTCGACGTCGCGGTCGTCGATCAGTGGGTTCGTCGTGGGCTGCATGCGCGGTACTGCATCCTGGCACCGACCGCCGCTCGATCCCAGGGTCGCCCGCGCTGGTTGAACCAGCCCTACGAGCCCGATTTCACCCGGTGACCAGCGTTTTGGCGGCCCTGTTTGTCGACGGTGCGGGGGTGACCGTTCGGCGAGGCCGAGGTAGGGTTTGCGCCGTGGTGAACCGCGTCGCCCCGCCGTCCATGTACAAGCCTCGCGAACACGTTCGCATCGTCACGGCAGCGTCGCTGTTCGACGGTCACGACGCCGCGATCAACGTGATGCGCCGGATCATGCAGGCCTCGGGAGCCGAGGTGATTCACCTGGGGCACAACCGCTCGGTCTCCGAGATCGTCAACTGCGCGATCCAGGAGGACGTCCAGGGCATCGCGATCACGTCGTACCAGGGCGGCCACGTCGAGTACTTCAAGTACATGATCGATCTGCTCCGCGAGCGCGGCGCGCAGATCAAGGTGTTCGGCGGCGGCGGCGGCACGATCCTGCCGTCGGAGATCGAGGAGCTCCACGCGTACGGCGTGACCCGGATCTACTCGCCCGACGACGGCCGCGCGATGGGCCTGCAGGGCATGATCAACGACCTGCTCCGGCAGTGCGACTTCGCCAAGCCGCGCCCGGCTCTCGCACCCTCGGTCGAGGCGCTGACCGAGCGCGCGCCGGCAACGATCGGCTCGCTGATCACCGCGGCGGAGAACGACCCGGCGGCCGGTGACGAGCTGCGCAGGGCGATCGAGCCGATCGTCGCGGCCGCTCCGAGAATTCCGGTGCTCGGTGTCACCGGGACCGGCGGCGCAGGCAAGTCGAGCCTCGTCGACGAGCTGGTGCGCAGGTTCCTCGCCGACTTCCCCGACAAGACGATCGCCGTGATCTCGGTCGATCCGTCGAAGCGCAAGACCGGCGGCGCGCTGCTCGGCGATCGCATTCGCATGAACGCGATCGATGACCCGCGCGTGTACATGCGCTCGCTCGCGACGCGCCAGTCGAACCTCGCGCTGTCCAAGCACGTGCGCGAGTCGATCGAGGTCTGCCGCGCGGCGCGCTTCGATCTCGTGATCGTCGAGACGAGTGGCATCGGCCAGTCCGACACGGAGATCACGGAGCACGCCGACGTCTCGCTCTACGTGATGACGGCGGAGTACGGCGCCGCGACGCAGCTCGAGAAGATCGACATGCTCGACTTCGCCGACGCGATCGCGATCAACAAGTTCGACAAGCGCGGCTCGCTCGACGCGCTCCGGGACGTTCGCAAGCAGTACAAGCGCAACCACAATCTGTTCACGAAGCCCGACGAGGAGCTGCCGGTCTACGGCACGATGGCGTCGCAGTTCAACGATCCGGGCATGAACACGCTATATCGCGCGCTGATCGATCAGCTCGTCGCGAAGACCGGCGTCGACCTGCGCTCGACGTTCGAGATCTCGACGGGCATGAGCGAGAAGAAGTGGATCATCCCGCCGGACCGCATGCGCTACCTCGCGGAGATCTCCGAGGCGTGCGAGGGCAACGACGCGCACGTCCGCGCGCAGGCCGCGATCGCGCGGCGCATGTACCAGCTGCACGGCACGATCGAGGCGGTGCGCGCCAACGTCGGCAAGACGCGCCTCGAGATCGTCGAGCCGAGGAGCGTCGAGGACAGCGTGCAGGTCACGCAGGTGGTGCAGGGCGAGCCCGCGTTCGTCGCCGAGCTCGTCGCGCTCTACCAGGAGCTCGAGGGGCGCCTCACCGCCGAGTCCAAGCAGCTGCTCGCCGACTGGCCGGCGATGAAGCGCCGCTACGCCGCGGCGAAGTACCAGTTCCAGGTTCGCGACAAGGTGATCGAGCTCGACCTGACGAGCGAGTCGCTCTCGCACCTCAAGGTCCCGAAGGTCGTGCTGCCGCAGTACGAGGACTGGGGCGATGTCCTGACGTGGCTCCTGCGCGAGGCGCCGCCGGGCCAGTTCCCGTACACCGCGGGCGTGTTCCCGCTCAAGCGCGAGGGCGAGGACCCGGCGCGCATGTTCGCCGGCGAGGGCGGCCCGGAGCGCACGAACAAGCGCTTCCACTACGTCTCGCGCGGCCTGCCGGCAAAGCGCCTGTCGACCGCGTTCGACTCGGTCACGCTCTACGGCGAGGATCCCGATCACCGCCCGGACATCTACGGCAAGGTCGGCAACTCCGGCGTGTCGATCGCGAACGTCGACGACGCGAAGAAGCTCTACTCCGGCTTCGATCTCGCCGATCCGTCGACCTCCGTGTCGATGACGATCAACGGTCCGGCGCCGATGCTGCTCGGCTTCTTCCTCAACGCCGCGATCGACCAGCAGTGCGAGAAGTGGATCAAGCAGCAGGGCAAGACCGCCGAGGTCGACGCGAAGATCGACTCGCTCTACGCGGCGCGCGGCGTGCCTCGCCCGCGCTATCAGGGTCCGATCCCCGACGGCAACGACGGCCTCGGCCTCGCGCTGCTCGGCGTCTCCGGTGACGAGGTACTGCCGCGCGAGACCTACGACAAGATCCGCGCGTCGACGCTGCAGCAGGTTCGCGGCACCGTGCAGGCCGACATCCTCAAGGAGGATCAGGCGCAGAACACGTGCATCTTCTCGACGGAGTTCGCGCTGCGCCTCATGGGCGACATCCAGCAGTTCTTCATCGAGAAGAAGGTCCGCAACTTCTACTCGGTCTCGATCAGCGGCTATCACATCGCCGAGGCCGGCGCGAACCCGATCAGCCAGCTCGCGTTCACGCTCGCGAACGGCTTCACGTTCGTCGAGTACTACCTGTCGCGCGGGATGAACATCGACGACTTCGCGCCGAACCTGTCGTTCTTCTTCTCGAACGGCATGGACCCGGAGTACGCGGTGCTCGGTCGCGTCGCGCGCCGCATCTGGGCGAAGGCGATCCGCGACAAGTACGGCGGCAACGACCGCTCGCAGAAGCTCAAGTATCACATCCAGACGAGCGGCCGTTCGCTGCACGCCCAGGAGATCGCGTTCAACGACATCCGCACGACGCTGCAGGCGCTGCTCGCGCTGAACGACAACTGCAACTCGCTCCACACGAACGCCTACGACGAGGCGATCACGACGCCGACCGAGGAGAGCGTGCGGCGCGCGCTCGCGATCCAGCTCGTCATCAACAAGGAGTTCGGTCTCTCGAAGAACGAGAACCCGAACCAGGGCTCGTTCATCATCGAGAAGCTCACCGACATGGTCGAGGCGGCGGTGCTCACCGAGTTCCGCTCGATCAGCGAGCGCGGCGGCGTGCTCGGCGCGATGGAGCGCATGTACCAGCGCTCGAAGATCCAGGAAGAGTCGCTCTACTACGAGATGCAGAAGCACGACGGGACGCTGCCGATCATCGGCGTCAACACGTTCCTCGATCCGAAGGGCAGCCCGACGGTGCAGCCGCCCGAGGTGATCCGCGCGACGAAGACGGAGAAGGAGTACGCGATCGAGGCGCGCAACGCGTTCTGGAAGCGCAACGAGGCGACGGCGCCGGTCGCGCTCGACGGCGTGAAGCGTGCCGCGCTCGACGGCCAGAACGTGTTCACCGCGCTGATGGAGGCGTGCAAGGTGTGCACGCTCGGCCAGCTGTCGAAGGCGCTCTACGACGTCGGCGGTCAGTACCGCCGCAACATGTAGCGGAGATGTCGATGTCAGATCTATCTGCGTGGCGCGCTCTCGTCGACAAGGAGCTGGCCGGAGCGTCGTTCGACAAGCTCGTGCAGAAGACGGCGGAGGGCATCGCGCTGCAGCCGCTCTACACCGAGCGTCCCGACGATCCGCCGCCGCCGGGTGCGGCCCCGTTCGTGCGCGGTGCGGTGCTCGCGCCGTTCGAGCTGTGCATGCGGGTCGCGACCGGCATGGATGCTAAGGCCGAGCTCGACGCCGGTGCCGATGCACTGTGGTGCAGCAGCAATGACGTCGCCGCGATCGAGGCTGCGCGCTCGCGTGGCTGCATCGCGATCGTCGACGGTCCGGGTGTCACCGGCGAGAACATCTGGTCAGCGGCAGACGAAGTTGTCGCCGGCGCGCGCGTCCAGCCGCCGTCGCGATGCCTGCGGATCAGCACGCTGCCGTTCCACGATGCAGGCGCCGATGCCGCCGACGAGCTCGCGCTCGGCCTGTCGAGCCTCGTCGCGACGCTGCATCAGCTCGAGAGCGCGAAGCTCGATCTCTCCGCCGCCGCACCGCTGCTGTGGGCGCAGGTCGCCGTCGGCCGCGACACGTTCGGCGAGATCTGCAAGCTGCGCGCGCTGCGCGTGCTCTGGCACAAGGTGCTGTCGGCGGCGGGCGTCGCCGGCAGCGGCCTCGACGCGATCCACGCCGTTTGCTCGCAGCGCACGCTGAGCACCCGCGATCCATGGGTCAACATGCTGCGCGTGACGACGCAGGTGTTCGCCGCGGCGCTCGGCGGTGCGCAGCTCGTCACGCCGCTGCCGTTCGATGCCGCGTTCGCGACGCCGTCGGCGCTCGGCCAGCGCGTCGCGCGCAACACGGCGCTCGTGCTCCGCGAGGAGAGCCTCCTCGGCCGCGTCCTCGATCCCGGCGGCGGCAGCTACTACCTCGAGAGCCGCACCGATGCGCTCGCCCGCGAGGCGTGGTCGCGGTTCACCACGATCGAGCGCGAGGGCGGCATCGTCCAGCTGCTGCGCGACAACAAGCTCCACGCGCGCCTCGAGGCATCGTGGAAGCAGCGCGCGGCAGCACTCGCGAAGCGCAAGGAGCCGGTGCTCGGCGTGTCGGAGTTCGCGAACCTGACCGAGACGCTGCCGGGTACGCCGGCGGCACCCGCGGGCGTGCACCGCGACTCCGAAGCATTCGAGGCGCTGCGCGCACGCGTCGAGGCGAGCCCCCGAAGCGTCGCGGTGATCCCGCTCGGCTTGGCGAAGGAATATCGCGCGCGCGTCGGGTTCGCCGAGGGCTTCTTCGCGGTCGCCGGCCTGCGCGCGACGCCGCGCGAGCTCGGTCCCGGTCTCGACGTCGCGTGCATCTGCGGCAGCGACGAGCGCTACGCGACCGATGCCGTCGCGACGGTACGTGCGCTCCGCGAGGCCGGCGCTCGCACGATCGTCCTCGCCGGCCGGCCCGGCGATCTCGAGGCCGATCTGCGCGCCGCCGGTGTCGACGCGTTCATCTTTGTCGGTTGCGACGTACTCGCAACGCTCGAGGAGGTGCTGGCGTGACGCTCCCCGATTTTGGCTCGCTCGCCTTCGATGCAGCCGGTGCGCGTGGCACCGCCGACCGTCCGACCGAGACGTGGGATACGCCCGAGGGCATCCCGCATCGCGCGCTCTACGAAGCCGCCGACCTCGCCGAGGTCGCGCATCTCGGCTCGCTGCCCGGCATCCCGCCGTTCGTCCGCGGTCCATACCCGACGATGTACGTGCAGAAGCCGTGGACCGTGCGCCAGTACGCCGGCTTCTCGACGGCCGAGGACTCGAACGCGTTCTACCGGCGCAACCTCGCCGCCGGCCAGATGGGCCTGTCGATCGCGTTCGACCTCGCGACCCACCGCGGCTACGACAGCGATCACCCGCGCGTCGTCGGCGATGTCGGCATGGCCGGCGTCGCGATCGACTCGATCCTCGACATGCGGATCCTGTTCGACGGCATCCCGCTCGACAAGATGTCCGTGTCGATGACGATGAACGGCGCCGTGCTGCCGGTGCTCGCGCTCTACGTCGTCGCGGCCGAGGAGCAGGGCGTGTCGCCCGACAAGCTCAGTGGCACGATCCAGAACGACATCCTCAAAGAGTACATGGTGCGGAACACCTATATCTATCCGCCCGCACCGTCGATGAAGATCATCGCCGACATCTTCGCGTTCACGTCGCAGAAGATGCCGAAGTTCAACTCGATCTCGATCTCCGGCTATCACATGCAGGAGGCCGGCGCGACCGCCGACCTCGAGCTCGGCTACACGCTCGCCGATGGTCTCGAGTACATCCGCACCGGCATCGCCGCGGGCATGAACGTCGACGCGTTCGCGCCGCGCCTGTCGTTCTTCTTCGCGATCGGCATGAACTTCTTCATGGAGGTCGCCAAGCTCCGCGCCGCGCGCCTGCTCTGGTCCGAGCTCGTCGGTCAGTTCTCGCCGAAGAGCACGAAGAGCCTCGCGCTGCGCACGCACTGCCAGACCTCCGGCTGGTCGCTGACGGCGCAGGACGTCTACAACAACGTGATCCGGACGTGCGTCGAGGCGATGGCCGCGACCCAGGGTCACACGCAGAGCCTCCACACGAACTCGCTCGACGAGGCGCTCGCGCTGCCGACCGACTTCTCCGCACGCATCGCGCGCAACACCCAGCTCCAGCTGCAGCTCGAGTCGAACACGACGCGCCCGGTCGATCCGTGGGGCGGCAGCTACTACGTCGAGTGGCTTACCGATCAGCTCGCGCGCCGCGCCCGTGCTCACATCGCCGAGGTCGAGTCGCTCGGCGGCATGGTGAAGGCGATCGAGGCCGGCGTCCCGAAGCTGCGCATCGAGGAGGCCGCGGCGCGGACGCAGGCGCGCATCGACAGCGGCCGCCAGAAGATCATCGGCGTGAACTGCTTCCGGCCGTCGCAGGAGGAGGCCATTCCCGTCCTCAAGGTCGACAACGCCGCCGTGCGCAAGACCCAGATCGAGCGCCTGAACAAGCTCCGCAGCGAGCGCGACGAGGCCGCCACGACCCGCGCGCTCGACGCGCTCACGACCTGCGCCGAGCGCGACGAGGGTAACCTCCTCGCGCTCGCGATCGATGCCGCGCGTGCCCGTGCCTCCGTCGGCGAAATCTCGTGGGCCCTCGAGAAGGTGTGGGGCCGCCACCGCGCGGAGATCCACGCCATCTCCGGCGTGTACAGTGGAGAGGTGGGCGAGACCTCCGACTCCGTCACGCGCGTTCGCTCGCGCACGCAGTCGTTCCTCGATCGCGAGGGGCGCCGGCCGCGCATCCTGATCGCGAAGATGGGCCAGGACGGTCACGATCGCGGCCAGAAGGTCATCGCATCGGCGTTCGCCGACCTCGGCTTCGACGTCGACATCGGCCCGCTGTTCCAGACCCCCGAGGAGACCGCGCGCGCGGCCGTCGAGAACGACGTCCACGTGATCGGTGCGTCGTCGCTCGCCGCCGGCCACCTGACGCTCGTCCCCGCGCTGCGTGCCGCGCTCGCCGCGCTCGGTCGACCCGACATCCTCGTCGTCGTCGGTGGCGTCATCCCGCCCGATGACTACCCCGCACTCCGCGATGCCGGTGCCGCCGAGATCTTCGGTCCCGGCACCGTGATCGCCGATGCCGCGGTCACGCTGCTCGATCGCCTCGAGCACGCGCCATGACCTCGCGCGCGCCTCGCCTCACCGTCGACGCGTACGAGCGCGGCGTTCTCGACGGCGATCGCGGCGTGCTCGCCCGTGCCGTCACGCTCGTCGAGAGTCGCGAGGCGTCCGCCGGCGTGCTAGCGCAGCAGCTGCTCCATCGT
>JAEWJO010000625.1 GCA_023386455.1 Pseudomonadota bacterium
CGCCCTGAACGCGAGGACCACCCTGATCGCGAGGGCCGCCCTGATCGCGGAACGCCTGGTCGCGAGGACCGCCCTGATCGCGCGGGCCCTGATCGCGGAACTGCTGATCGCGCGGACCGCCACCGCCACCGCCGCGACCGCGACTGCCGCGTCCACGGCCGCCCTGTCCCTGCCCTTGCCCCTGACCCTGACCCTGACCCTGATACGGGGCTGCGCCCTGCGGCTGCTGCTGATCGCGCGGACCACCGTCGCCGCGCGGACCACGACGATCGTCGCCACCGCGGCCTCGACCGCCGCGCTGCTGGCCCTGCTGCTTCGGCTGCGCCGGGCGAGCCGACAGCGCGATGCGCTTGCGCTGGTTATCGACCTCGAGCACGCGCACGGTCAGCTTCTGGCCGACCTTCACGACCTCGCTCGGATCCTTCACGAACTTCTCGGCGAGCTGGCTGACGTGCACGAGGCCGTCGTTGTGGACGCCGATGTCGACGAACGCGCCGAACGCGGTGACGTTCGTGACGACGCCCTCGAGCACCATGCCCGGCTTGAGATCCTCCATCGACGTGACGTCGTCGCGGAACTTCGGCGGCGCGAACTCGGCGCGCGGATCGCGGCCGGGCTTGCCGAGCTCGGCGACGATGTCGCGCAGCGTCGGCTCGCCGACATCTCCCTGGACGTACTTCGACAGATCGATCTTGTCGACGAGCTCCTGGTTGCCGATCAGCTCGGGCAACGGCACCCCGAGGTCACCGGCCATCTGCTCGACGAGCGGATAACGCTCCGGGTGCACCGCCGAGGCATCGAGCGGGTTCGTCGAACCGGCGATGCGGAGGAAGCCAGCCGCCTGCTCGAACGCCTTGGGCCCGAGGCCCGAGACATCCTGCAGCTGACCGCGTGACGTGAACGCGCCGTTCGTGTCGCGGTGGACGACGATCTTCTTCGCGAGCGACTTGCCGATGCCGGCGACGTAGCCGAGCAGCTGCGCGCTCGCGGTGTTGAGCTCGACGCCGACGTGGTTGACGCAGCTCTCGACGACATCGCCGAGCTTCTTGCCGAGCAGCGGCTGGTGGACGTCGTGCTGGTACTGACCGACGCCGATCGACTTCGGCTCGATCTTCACGAGCTCGGCGAGCGGATCCTGCAGGCGGCGTGCGATCGAGATCGCGCCGCGGATCGTCAGGTCGAGCTCGGGGAACTCCTCGCGCGCGAGGTCGGACGCCGAGTACACGCTCGCGCCGGCCTCGTTGACCTGGACGACGAACGGCGCGTCCGGACCCTCACGGAGGCCCGCGTCGGCGAGCGCCTTCTTCACGAACGCCTCCGCTTCGCGGCCACCGGTGCCGTTGCCGACCGCGATCGCGCGCGGCGTGTGCTCCTTCACGAACGCGATGAAGTCGTCCTTCGCCTTCGCGAGCTGGGCGTCGCCCTGCGTGATGTAGACGGTCACCGTGCCGAGGAACTTGCCGGTCGCGTCGATCGCGGCGCACTTGCAGCCGGTGCGCAGGCCCGGATCGACGCCGATCACGGACGCACCGCCGAGCGGGGCCGCGAGCATCAGGTTCCGCAGGTTCCCGGCGAAGATGTCGACGGCCGCCGAGTCGCTGCGCTGCTTCAGCTCGGCGCGGACGTCGTTCTCGACGCTCGGCGCGAGCAGCCGCTTGAGTGCGTCGGTGACCGCGAGCTCGAGCTGGCCGGCCCACGGCGTACCGGGCGCGTGCTTCGCGAGGTTCAGGATGCCGGTCTCGACCTTCTGGATGTCGACGGCGACGTGGGCGCGCAGCACGCCCTCGGCCTCGCCGCGGCGGATCGCGAGGAAGCGGTGCGACGGGATCGTCTTCACCGTCTCCTCGAACTGGTAGTACTGCTCGAACTTGGTCGGCTCGTCGCCCTTGCCCGGGACGACCGTCGACACGAGCTTGCCGTGGTCGGCGTACTCCTTGCGGACGAACGCGCGAACCTCGGCGGTGTCGGCGATCGTCTCGGCGACGATGTCACGCGCACCGGCGAGCGCGTCGTCCGCGGTCGCGACCTGATCGTTCACGAACCCGGCCGCGTCGGCCGCCGGATCGCCGTCGGAGGTCTGCGCGAGGATCTTCTGCGCGAGCGGCTCGAGGCCGCGCTCGCGGGCGACCGATGCGCGCGTCTTGCGGCGCGGGCGATACGGCGCGTAGAGATCCTCGAGCTCGGCCTTGCCGGTCGCGGCCTTCAGCTTGGCCTCGAGCTCGGGCGTCAGCTTGCCCTGCTCGGCGACCGAGGCGAGGATCGCGGCACGCCGCGTCTCGAGCTCGATCAGGTAGTCGCGCTGGGTCTCGATCGCGCGGATCTGGACCTCGTCGAGGCCGCCCGTGCGCTCCTTGCGGTAGCGCGCGATGAACGGAACCGTGTTGCCCTCGTCGAGCAGCGCGATGACCGCCGCCACCCCCTTCGCGGGGAGCGATAGCGCCTGGACGAGCGCCGGCACGGGATCGAAATCGAGCTTCGGCGTGGTCTCGGGAGTCGCGGCGTCGTCGGTCATCAGAGGCCGGTGAACCTAGCCGCAGGGCCTACCCGCGGCAAGCGAAAGCGCCTGCCGCATCCGCCGAAATGCAGCTACGCGACGGCGGTCGCGACGTGCGCGGACAGCGCGGAACGACACGGGTTATCGCCGAACTCGCGTCGCAGCGCGTCCGCGACCTTGGCCTGGAACGCGGGAGCGTCGATGCCCCGTTCGACCAGCTGCGTCCACAGCGGGTTGCCCCGGACGAGCCCCGTCGCGACATCGTCGGCGCTGATCGCGACGCCGACCATCGGCACGGTCTCGACCCGCACGCTTCCGAACCCCGCGGCCTCGATCTGCTTCTTCAGCGCGGCCGGATCCGGCATCGAGAACGGCGTCCGCATGAACGTCGGCGGGTCATCCGGAAACTCCTTGTACGCGAGCTCGTGCAGCACCTTCGACATCGGATTGTTCGCGATGTCGTCCCACACGTTCAGGAGCAGCGTGCCGCCCGGCCGCAACACGCGGTTCATCTCCCCGAGCGCCTGTGCCTTGTCGGGCACGAACATGATGCCGAACTGACACACGACGGCGTCGAACCCGGCGTCGTCGGTGAACGGCAGGCTCTGCGCGTCCGCCTGCTGCCACGTGATCCGCGGGTCGGACGACTGCGCGCGCGCGACGTCGAGCATCGGCGGGTTGAGATCGGTGACGACGAGCTCGCCGTCGGCCGGCAAGTCGTCGAGCAGGTGGCGCGTGACGCGCCCGGTCCCGGCGGCAACCTCGAGGATCTTCCGCGAGCCCGCGGGGACCCGCGACGACAGGTCGATCGCGTACGGCTCGAACAGCACCGGCCCCATGTGCCTGTCGTACAGCTCGGGGATCGAACCGACGAACCTCGCCACCTGCGTCATCCCTCGCGTTATCGCATATTGTCGCGGGATGGCACTGGACCCTGCACGCGAACGACTGATCCGTCGACTCCCGAAGGTCGAGCTCCACCTTCACATCGAGGGCACGCTCGAACCCGAGATGATGTTCAGCCTCGCGGGCAAGCACGGTGTCGAGCTCCCGTACGCCTCGGTCGAGGCGGTGCGCGCCGCGTACAACTTCCACGACCTGCAGTCGTTCCTCGATCTCTACTACGCCGGTTGCGACGTCCTGCGCGATCGCCGCGACTTCTACGCGCTCGCGATGGCGTACTTCACGCGCGCGCATGCCGACAACGTCGTCCACGCCGAGCTGTTCTTCGATCCGCAGACGCACACCGCGCGCGGCATCGCGATGGAGACGATCATCGGCGGGCTGCGCGACGCGATGGCCGACGCGCGCACGCGCTACGACATCTCGAGCGAGCTGATCCTGTGCTTCCTGCGCCACCTCTCCGAGGAAGCCGCGTTCGAGACGCTCGCGCAAGCGCTGCCGTTCAAGGACCAGTTCATCGGCGTCGGCCTCGACTCCGGCGAGCGCGGCAATCCGCCGAGCAAGTTCGAGCGCGTGTTCAAGTACGCCAAGGAGCTCGGCCTGCGCACGGTCGCGCACGCCGGCGAGGAAGGCCCGGCCGCGTACATCCGCGAGGCGCTCGATCTCCTGTTCGTCGAGCGCGTCGATCACGGCGTGCGGTGTGACGAGGATCCGGCGCTCGTCGAAGAGCTCGTCAAGAAGCAGATCGCGCTGACGGTCTGCCCGCTGTCGAACCTCAAGCTGTGCGTCGTGAAGGATCTGCGCGATCACAACTTCGCGAGGCTGCTGCGCAAGGGCGTCGCCGTCACGATCAACAGCGACGACCCGGCGTACTTCGGCGGCTACATCGGCGAGAACTACCGGCAGACCGCGGCCGCACTCGATCTGACGGCCGCCGAGATCATCACGTGCGCGGAGAACGCGGTGCACGCGTCGTTCATGTCGTCGGCGCAGAAGCTGTCGCTGACGAGCGCGATCCAGCTCGAGGGACAGCGGGCATAGAGGACAGCGGGCAGCGCACCGCTGGGACAGACGTCGTCGCAACGAATCCCGGGCTACCATCATCGTACGCCCCATGCCCCGGACGCTCGCCGAGCTCGATGCCCACCTCGATCATGTCCGTGCTGCACCGCGCGAGCGCGGCACCGTCGAGCTGATCGTACGGCGGCCCGCGCGACTCGAGCGCGAGGTGATCGAGGAAGCCGAGCTCGATACCGTGCACGGCCTCGTCGGCGACTCGTGGATCGCGAGGCCGAGCAAGCGCACCCCCGACGGTTCGCCGAACATCGGCCAGCAGCTGACGCTGATGTCGTCGCGCGCGATCGTCGCCCTGACCGAGCCCGGCGACCACGCGCGCTGGGCGCTCGCCGGCGATCAGCTGTTCGTCGACTTCGCTCTCGCCGAGGCACACCTTCCGCCGGGCACGCGGCTCGCGATCGGCGGCGCGGTGATCGAGATCAGCGCCGTGCCGCACACCGGCTGCGCCAAGTTCACCGAGCGGTTCGGCTCCGACGCGACGAAGTGGGTGAACTCCGACGCCGGCATCGCGCTCCACCTGCGCGGCGTCAACGCGCGCGTCCTCGCATCCGGAACCGTCCGGCGCGGCGACGCGATCACGCGCGTGCCGTGACGCGCGACGGCGGCATTGCTCGTGGCACGCCCCGTGCTCGGCCTTGCGTCCGGAGGCTCGTATGGAGAATGTGCATACGGCGACCGCACGGCCCGCCGCTCACGTCCTGGATGCCGATGTCGAGCGGCTGCGTCGCGCCCTCGTGGCGAAGCGCGATGCGCTCATCGCGATCGGGCGTCGTCGCTCGAAGGAACAGCGCGGCGTCCACGACGCGGAGACGGAGCTCGCCGACGACGCCGAGCACTGGATCGAGCAGGAAGCGGCGCTGCGCCTCGGTGCGTTCGACCGCGCACTCCTCACCGACGTGAACCGCGCACTCGCCAAGCTCGAGGACGGCCGCTACGGACAGTACGGTATCAGCGAGGACAGCGGCGCACCGATCCCGCTCGAACGCCTCGAGGCGCTGCCGTGGGCGCGGCGGACGGCCGAGGAGGAAGAGCGCCGCAACCGCGCTCGCTGAGCAGCAGCGTCACGACGCCGGAAGCACGCCGTCGGCGATCGCGATCGCGCGCACCGCGTCGATCGTGTCCGCCTGCGCCGCGGTCTTGTCGTCGCGATAGCGCACGACGCGCGCGAGGCGCAGCGCGAGGCCGCCGGGATAGCGCGGCGAGCGCTGGACGTCATTGAACGCGACCTCGGCGACGATCTCCGGCCGGACGTAGACGATGTGGCCGTCGCGATCGACCTCGCGCGCGAGGAACTGCTCGGTCTGCCACTTCAGCATCTCGTCGGTCATGCCCTTGAACGTCTTGCCGAGCATGACGAACTCGCTCGAGCCCGGATCGCGCGCACCGAGGTGGATGTTCGAGAGCCAGCCCTTGCGACGGCCGCTGCCCCACTCCGCCGCGAGCACGACGAGATCGAGGCGATGGACCTTCTTGATCTTGAGCCACGACGCTCCGCGATTGCCTGCGTCGTACGGCGCGTCGAGCGCCTTCGCCATCACACCCTCGTGGCCGGCGGCGATCGCCTGCGCGTAGAACGCGGCGGCCTCGTTCGCGTCGGCGGTGATCACGCGCTTGGCGCCGTGGATCGGCGCGACCTCGGCGAGCGCCTCGAACCGCCGGTGCGCCGGCTCGGTGATCAGCGTCTGGTCGTCGACGAGCAGCGTGTCGAACAGCGCGAGCGACAGCGGCATCGTGTCCTTGAGGAGCGTGCCGCGCTTGCCGAACCGCTTCATCGTGTCCTGAAACGGCAGCGGCCGGCCGTTCGCGCCGAACACGATCGCCTCCCCGTCGACGATGAGCTTCCGCGGCGCCATCGCGGCGACGGCGGCGACCGCCTCGGGCACGTAGTCGGTGACGTCGTTGAGCGCGCGCGAGTACGCGCGGATCGTCTCGCCGTCCTTGTGGATCTGCACGCGGAAGCCGTCGAGCTTGAGCTCGAGCGACGCGGGACCGCCGAGCGTCTCGAGCGCACCCGCCGCGTCGTCGGCGGTCTGCGCGAGCATCGGCAGGACGGGACGGAACAGCGTCAGGCCAAACCGGCCGATCTCGGCGGCACCGCCCTCGAGCGCGGCAGCCGCCACCTCGCCGAGGTCGCCCGCGAGCATGTACGCGCGCCGCACCGAGTCGGCCGGCAACTCGGCCGCCTTCGCGATCGCCTCGACGACGAGGCCATCGAGTGCGCCGTGCCGGATCTCGCCGAGCGCGAGGCCGGCGAGGAACGTCTGCTCCGGAGCCGTCGCGAGGGCCAGCAATGCCCCGAGCTGTTCCTTGCGCGCGTTCGCAGATCCTGCGCCGCGCAGCTCCGCGATCGCGGTGAACCGGCGATCGACCTCGCCGAGCGTCAGCCACGGCGCGACCGCGGCGGGAGTCTGGCCCGCGACCTCGGCGACGGTCGCGTAGCCGATGTTCGTCTTCTGCGGCAACTCCGCCGCGAGATACCGTGCACCGATCGCGCGTTGCTCGACGGGCATCTGCCGCAAGCAGACCGCGAGCAGCTCGATCTTCTTCAGCCGGCCAGGCGTCTCGCTGACCTGCGCGCTGACGGCGACGAGCTCGGCGAGAAGCACGCGCGCACTGTACCCATCCGGGTCCGTTGGTCAAACGCGAGTGGCGTATTACGCGCGCCGAAAAAAATGAGCGGCGGCCCAGGAGGGAAGCCGCCGCTCGACCGAGGTGCCTGCGCTGCAGGGGCCTCGAAACACCTTGCGCTTTGCTGCGCGCTCGCGCTCAGTTCGCGGTCACCTCGAGCGTCCAGCCGTTGAGCGTGCCGACGTCGAGCCGCGCCGCGTCCTCGACCTTCAGCGTCCACTCACCCGAGAGGTTGCCCGAGAAACCCGCAACCGAGAACGTCTGCTTGAGGTCGTCGGCCGAGCCGCCCGTCCGGTTGAAGATCACCTTCGACGTCGTGCCGTGGGTCAGCGTCACCTTGAGGTCGCCGCGGTACGTGTGCGTGATGTCCGTCGTGACCTTGACGTCGGTGATCGTGCCGGCGTCCGCGACGTCGATCGTGCTCGACGCGCCGACCGTGCTGTTGTCCGGGATCGAGGCGGCCGGCGTCGACGTGTACGTGTGCGCCGTGTTGCCGCTCATCGCGCACGACGGGTGCGCCGCGCAGTCGGTGTCGTCGCAGTTCTTCTTGCCGTCACCGTCCTCGTCGGTCATCGCCGTGTCGTCGCAGACCTCGGCGGCCGGCGCGAGCGACGGAACCTCGGCGACGACCGCCGAGCCGTACTCCTTCACGTAGCGGAACGAGAGCCAGCCGTAGCCGGCGCCGTACGGGTGCTGCGTGCCGAACGACGCCGTGCCCCACGAGTTCTTGAAGAGCCAGAAACCCTTCTCCTTCTTCGGGTTGCCGCTGCTGTCGAGGATCGGGTTGCCGGCGCCGTCGCGCATCGTGACCTCGAGGTCGTCATCCCAGCCGATGATCTCGATCGCGTGGCCGGCGCGGTGCGCGAGCGACGCGGTCTTGTCCTCCTCGTTCGGGTACGTGACGTAGCCCTTCGCCCACATGTCCGAGTTGACCGGAATCGTCGACGCGCGGTGGTTCCACGACTGGTAGAAGAACGTCATGCCGACGCCGACGCCCGACTTCTTCGTCGTCAGGTGCGCCTTGATCGAGTTCGTGTTGATCCAGCGCGACGACGGCAGCTTGAACTTCTGCGCACCGGTCGCCGACTCGGGCGCATCGCCGTTCGTGTAGCACTTCGTCGGCAGGTTCTCGCCGCCGGTGCACGCGGGGTCGTTCGACGCATTCCACGGCAGCGACTGGTAGGGCCACGCCGCTTCCTTGACGCCGCCGTAGCGGACGACGGCCTGCAGGTTGTTGTCGACGTTCGAGCCCTCGGTGTTGCGGAACGCACCGATCTGGTTCTTCACCGACCACTGCATGTACTGCTCGCTGAAGTCGACGTCGGCCGCGGGCATACCCGCCTTGAGATAGAGGTTCTCGACGATCGCGGTCGCCGCGAAGATCGAGCACACGCCGCGGCTGCCCTGGCTCTTCACCGCCGACTGCTCGTTCTTCGGCAGCTCGAACTTCGCCGGGTAGACGGCGTCGGCCTTGTTGTCGTCGGGCAGCGAGTTGTTGTCCGGCGCGCCCTCGTTGATGTTGCCGGGCGTGACGCCGTACTCGCCGTCGTCGTACGGGCTCGGGCCCGCTTCGTCGGCACATGCCGCGACGAACAGGGGGAGCGTGGTGAGCACGGAGACGAGGACCTTGCGCATGATGGCGGCCGGCAAGTGCGCGATCCATGCCACGAGACCTCGGATCCAACCGCGCGAATCGCAAGGCTGATCGCTCCTGACAGGTGCTGCGCGCAACTCCGCTTGCCGGCGTTTCGCCCGGACAGCGGCAAGCGCACTAGCCACCGCCCCGAAACGCAAAAGCGCGCCCCGGAGGACGCGCTGCGAGCGAGCTCGAGGAGCTCGGTCTAGAACACGAAGGGATAGCTGAACGAGCCGCCGCTCTGCGTCTTCGAGAACGTCGCCTTGCTGACGGCCGCCGAGACACACGCGCCGAGCGCCGAGTCCGGCGAGGTCTCGAGCGCGACGTTGGTGACGCGACCCTCGCCGCTCACCGACACCTTCACCTTGACCTTGCCCTTGGCCGGCGACTTGTCACCGCACGACGTGACGCGCGCCTTCACGGCCGCGATGCCCGACGAGATCATCGCGCGATCGAGGCTGTCCGGAAGATCGCTCTTCGAGCCGCCGCCACCCGACGGCTTGGTGCCACCGCCGCCGCCGCCCTTGCGGAACTTCGAGCAGCACGCGCCCTCGTAGTTGTTCAGCACGCACGAGACCTCGTCACAGCCGCCACTGCTCTCCTTCGGCGTCGTCTTCGGCGTCGTCTTCGGCTCGGTCCTCGGCTCGGTCTTCGCGACCGTCGTGGTCCTCGTCGTCTTCGGCGTGGTCGACTTCGACGACGTCGACTTCGTGGTCTTCTCCGGCTCCTTCGCCGCCTCGGCGGTGTGCTCCGGCTCCTTCGCCGGCTCCGCCGCGCTGCCGCTCTCGGGCGTCGCCGCGGCCGCGCTGCCGGTCTCCGACGTCTTCTCCGGCGTCGTGCCGGCGACCGACGGATCCTTGGCGGTCTCGTCCTTCTTCTCGACCGTGTCGGTCGCCGACGCGACCGTGTTCGCCTTCTTGTCGCCGCCCTTCAGCAGCAGCACGACCATCACGATCGCGACGACGGCGAGCAGGCCGACCGCGCCGATCATGAGCATCAGCATCTTGTTGCTCGCCGCGGGGCGCGCCGTCGGAACGATCACGGCAGGCTCGGAGAAGCCGCCGCCGCCGAACACCGGCAGGTCATCGATCGAGCCGATCGACGATGCGGTCGCCGGCTTGCCGAGCGAGGCACCGCCGCCGCCGCTGCCACCCATGTACGCGCTCGCCATCGAGCGAATGTCGATGAGGCCCGAGCCCTCGCCACCGGCCGCGCCGGTCGCGTGACCCGCGGGTGCGCTCGACGCCGAGGACGACGACGGCGCGGGACGCGGCGAGTCGCTCGCGAGCTGCGCGAGGTTGTTGAGCGAGAACAGCACCGAGTTCTCGTTGCGCTCGCCGCGGAGCTTCTGCGCCGAGGCCGACGCTGCCGCCGAGGACGCCGACGCCGGCTTGCTGCCGAACAGATCGCCGCCATCGTCGTCGTCGTGCTTGCTCGAGCGCGCGCCGCTCGATGCCGCTGCGAACAGGTCGCCCGGATCGCTGCGCATCGTACCCGACTCGTCGACGCCACCACCGCCGAACATCGCGGCGACGGCCGACGCACCACCACCGCCCGAGGCGGTCGTCGTGCTACCCGACGCGACCATCGCGGAGAACACGTCCACCTGCGCGAGCGGCAGCCAGTCGGCGAAGCCTTCGCGCCACGTGAACGTCTCGGCGTCGACTTCGCCGGATGCAAACCTCTGCTGGACCTCGGCGACCGTCAGCGGGCCGACCTGATCCTGATTGATGACGAGGTGCCAGACCGCGTCGTCACCACCACCGCCACCGGCAGCGCCGTCGTAGCCGTAGTCATAGACTCGCGTGTCCTTTTCCGCCGGTGCCGGTGCTGCTTCCGCAGCGCCCGCGCCGCCGCGCACGACGATGATGTTGCTGCATTTCTTGCAGCGAATCTTGAAGACCTTGCCTTGGACCTTGTCGTCCGAGATCGAGTACTTGGCCTGGCAAGCGTCACATACGATCTTCATAGCTATCCCTGTGTTCGCGGTTCACGGCTACGACCCCCGAGTGAACCGACGCCTTGGAGAAAAGAATCGTATCACGATCCACCGCTTATCCCGAAACCCCGCCCCGGCTATCCCGGCGCTGCCCGGACCGCTCGCCGATCAGCTCGCGAACGGGTCCGTGAGACGGATCGTCTCGCTGCGGTCCGGCCCGACGGAGACGAGGCAGAACGGGACGCCCGCCATCTGCGAGATCGTCTGAACATACGACCTCGCCGGCGCCGGCAGGTCATCGATGCTCTGCGCCACCGACGGGAGCTTCTCCCACCCCGGGATACGCGCATATATAGGTTCCGCGCGCGCCAGGTCCTCGGGATCCGTCGGCGGCTCGTCGAGCTCCTTGCCGTCGAGCTTGTAGGCAACGCAGACCTTCACCTCACCCAGCCCCGCCAGGACGTCGAGCTTCGTCAGCGCGAGCGACTGCATGCCCGACAGGCGCACACCCATGCGCAGCGCCGGCAGATCCAGCCAGCCGCACCGCCGCGGCCGGCCCGTCGTCGCGCCGTACTCGCCGCCGGCCTTCCGGAGCCGCTCGCCCTCGTCGCCGTGCAGCTCGGTCGGGAACGGTCCCTCGCCGACCCGCGTCGCATACGCCTTCGTGATGCCGACGACCGCATCGATCATCGTCGGGCCGATGCCGGCGCTCTGACACGCGCCCGCCGCGATCGTCGAGCTCGAGGTCACGTACGGATACGTGCCGTGATCGAGATCGAGCAGACAGCCCTGCGCGCCCTCGAACAGCACGTGCTTGCCGGCCGCGATCACGTTCGCGACGTGGCGCCCCGCATCGCCCGTGTGCATCCGCAGCTTCTCGCCCGCCGCGAGCGCGTCGTCGATCCACGCGTCGACCTCCGCGGTCGACGGCACCTCGCCGCCGAGGTGCGTGATCACCGGCGCCAGATCGTCGAGGTTCGCCGCGACGAGTGCACGCAGCCGCTCGGGCCGCAGCAGATCGCGCATCCGCACGCCCTTGCGTGCGGCCTTCATCTCGTACGCCGGGCCGATGCCCCGGCGCGTCGTGCCGATCGCCTTGCCGCGCTTCGCGCCGTGGTCCTCGCGCAGCCCATCGACGAGCTTGTGGTACGGCAAGATCACGTGCGCCCCGAGCCCGATCAGCAGCTCGCCGCGCATCAGCAATCCCCGCGCCTGGCACTCCGCGATCTCCTCCAGCAGCGTGTGCGGATCGATCACCATGCCGTCGCCGAGGATGCAGGCCTTGCCCGGATGACACACACCCGATGGCACGAGGTGCGTCACCAGCTTCTTGCCGTCGATCACGAGCGTGTGGCCCGCGTTCGCGCCGCCGCCATACCGGACCACCGTGTCCGCCCGCTCCGTGAACAGGTCGACGACCTTGCCCTTGCCTTCATCGCCCCACTGGGCGCCGACGACGATGACGACCGACATTACGGCGACTTTAATAGCGCGATCAGCGCCTTCGTGTCGCCACTCCGGGCCTGCTCGATCGGTCCCTTGGCCGATCGCAAGCCATCGTCACTGCCGATCAGCTGATCCCCGACGATCGCCGCGTCGAGCCCTGCCCCGCGCAGCCACGTCCCCCACGCCGCCGGCGCCCGCTGCTGCACCACCACCCGCAGCCCCGCCACGCGCAACGCCCGCGCGAGCTCGCTCGCTCCCGGCCCGTGCGTCGCGACACCGACCACCGCACTCGGCGGCGCGACCCCGATCGATCGCTGCGCCTGCGCGACCGCCTCGAGATCGATCGCGAACCCGGTCGCCTGCGCCGCGCGCCCGTACTGCCCGAGCAGCTCGTCGTACCGGCCACCTCGCAGCACCGCATCCGGCGCGCCACCCGCGTACGCCGCGAACCGCACGCCGGTGTAGTAGTCGAACCCTCGCAGGTCACCGAGATCGATCGTCACGCTCGGTGCCGGCTGCTCCGCGAGCTCGCCGAACGCCGCGAGCACCGCGCGCAGCTGATCGAGCGCCGCCTTCACCGGCGCCGGCCACGGCAACGCGCTCGCCTTGTCGAGCGTCGGCCCCGCCGGTCCCCACAGCGTCGCGAGCGACTCCGCCAGCGGCGCGACTCCCTCGGGCAACACGCGCGCCGCCGCTCTCAGACCCGCACGATCTTTCCGTCCCAGCGCCGCCGCGATCAGCACGCGCGACGCCGCATCGGGCGCCGCACCGAGCACGAATGCCGCGGGCGCCACATGACCGACATCGATCCGGATCTCCGGCAGCCCCATCTGCGCGAGCGCCGCCGCCGCGACCGCCAGCACCTCCGCATCGCCATCCGGCTCCGGCGCATCGACGAGCTCGATGCCCGCCTGCAGGATCTCGCGCTGCCCCGCCTCGCCGGCGAGCCGCGTGACGGCGCCCTCGTAGCAGAGCCGGATCGGGCCCGGAATCTCCTGCATGCGTGTCGCGACGACGCGCGCGATCTGCGGCGTGATGTCGGGCCGCAGTGCGACGACCTCGCCCGTACCTGGCTCGACGAAGCGAACCGCCGATGCCTTGCCGCCTGCACCGAGCCCGCGCTCGAGCACGTCGGCGCACTCGAAGTACGGCGTGATGATCCGCGCATAGCCCCACGCCTCGAACACCGTCATCACTTTCTCGGCAAGCGAGCGCCGGCGCGCGGCAGCTCTTGGCAGAAAGTCACGAACGCCCGAGGGGAGACGGATCGGCGGATTCGACACGGCGGCGTACTGTAGCCGGAACGGTCGATTGGGGGCGGTTCAAGCTAGGGCTTGTACTCGAACGCGCCGATGTCGTAGCTGACGCCCTGCGGGCGCGAGACGCCGTCGAAGTCGATGGGGTTCGTCGCGCCTGGATCGGCGGTGTCGATCGCCGGGCTCGTGGAGAGCAGGCGATAGTCGCCTGTCGACGGTGCCTTCATCTGTGGCGACACGCCGAGCTGGTTGCTGGTTCCCGAGGGCGTCGTCGCCTGAGGGTACACGAGACTTCGAGCGAGCACGCACGCTGAGCCCTGGACCGTGTCTGTCGGACCACCTGGGTTGTAAATGATCGAGTTGTTGATGCAGACGCCGTTTACGTTGCCAGTAGTCACGCACGCCGGAACGCCGCTGCCGCACTTCACCAGCGCGTTCACGATCGTGGAGAACTCCACGAACGTGGGTGATACGGCGACGAACGCACCGTTGGTTCCTGTGTGGTTCCTGAGAATGCTGTTGGTGATTCTGAGTGTTCCACCGACATTCCATGTCCCCTCGCCGCCGTCGATGACGCTGCGATCGACCAAGACGGTCCCGCCGCTGACGAGAAGCACTGCGGCACCGCCGTGCGCACGCAATTCCGAGTTGGAAATCGAGACCGTGCAATCGTCTGCATACACCGCGTTGCTCGCAGCGGAGTCGATAATGGCCTCATCGATCACCAACGTCGGCGTCGACGCCGTAGCAGTCGTCAGCTCGCATCCGATTACGATTCCAGTGCTCGAAGTGTTGAGGTTTCCGGCGGTGATCCCGATCAGACGGACGGACCCGCCGTCGTTGATCTCGAGCGTGCGGGCTCCAGTCGCAGCATTCCACGTCGCACGCTCACCATGCACGATCACTGCCTTGCCGGTAACAGTGACGCTCGCGTTGTAAGTCCCGGCCAAGAGCTTCACTCGAGGATGTGAGCCGTCCGCAGCGGCGAAGGCTTGCGCGATTCCGCACGGTGCCGTCTGAGTGCACGCAATGCCTGCTCCGCCTGGAGAAGCGTAACGCACCGTCCCGCTGGCGACGCAGGTACCGGAGGTCTTATCGCAGACATCAGTCGAGCACTCGTCGTCGGCTTTGCATCCTCGACAGGATGCGCTGGTCACATCGCAGACAGGCATTCCAGGGGCGCAGTCAGTCGATATGAGACACGCGACACATTCGCCGTTCGAAGAGCAGAAAGGTGTCTGCCCTTCGCATTCCAGTACGCAGATCGGCGCATCGATCGCGGCATCGACGGGTGTCGAGCACTGGTGGTCGATGCACGCGAAGCCCTCGTTGCAGTCTCGACTCGTCTCACTGATCCCGAGCGAGCCGCAGTCGGCGGGCGACGTGCAACAGACGACTGGGTTCGGCTTCGTACACGCCGAACAGGCCCCCAGCACGACCACCAGAAACGGCACGATGCGATTCACGGTTCTATCCTGCACAACGAGGTCATCGGATCAACCACGCGACGGTTGCTCGCTTTTCGACCCGTCCGTGTTTGCGGTGTGGGCCACTGCGTCAAGAGAGCGTGGCGACTGACTCCACCTGTATTTCCGGCGATCTGGATCACCGCACCACGAAGGCGACTCGTGTACAAGAGGGCATGCGTTCCATCCTTCTCGCCCTCGCCGCCGCCTCTTTCGTTCCTGCCTGTGGTGACGACGGCGGTGGTGGAGGCGGCGGCCAGGCGGACGCGCCGTCGAATGTTCCTGCGATGATCACGATCACCGGCCAAGCCGCAGAGGTGAGCACCAGCGGATCAATCCCGCTCGCAGGCGTCGCGGTAAGTGCGTATCGGAACGGCAACGATTCGACGACCGTCGCAATGGCAACGACGGATGCGTCAGGCAACTACACCTTGACGATCACGACCAACGGCCAAGCACTCGACGGATACATCAAGGCCTCGCTCACTGACTATGTCGACACCTACCTCTATCCTCCGTTCGCCCTCTCGGAGAACTTCGATGGTGCATCGCTGAAGATGATCAAGCCGGGAACCGTCGGCCTGCTCCACGGAGCGTGTGGAGCTGGCGTCGTTGACGAAACGAAGGGTCTAATCGCAGCCATCGTAGCAAGCGCGCCAAACACGAGCGCAGCTCCAGTGGAGGGCGCGACTGTCTCGAGCACGCCTGCCGCATCGAAGTATTGCTACAACTCGAATGGCCTTCCGAGCAACATGGCGACCGCAACGGCGGCAGACGGTATCGGCTACATGTTCAACGTGACCGGCGAGGCGACGGTCGCCGCAATGAAGACCGGCCTGACCCTCAAGTCCCACAAGCTCAATGCGCGCCCGAACGCGCTTACGACGACGCTGATCGTCCCCTGACTGGCGGCCGGCCGTGTAGCTTGAGCTAGGGCAGCCAGCCTCATCGAAGGTCACGCCCTCCCGTCGGGGTGTGCTCGCGCTGAAGAGGTGCTGGGCTGGGTCCTCGCGCCCGAGCTGCGCCCCCGAGGAGGCCGCGCCGCACCTGCGACCGCCGGGTTGGCGCACCGCCGGGGCGGGCACGGTGGGTGAGGTCACTCGTGCGTGCGATCGGGGGGAT
>JAEWJO010000700.1 GCA_023386455.1 Pseudomonadota bacterium
GGGCGGCGGCGGTGCGGCGTCGGGCGGCGGCGGTGCGGCGTCGGGCGGCGGCGGTGCGGCGTCGGGCGGCGGCGGTGGTGAATCGATCGCTGCGTCCACGAGGCCCGCGTCGGCGAGCGGCGAGGGCGCATCGTGGCTGCCACTGTCCGGTGCGGCATCGAGCAGCACCGCTGCATCGCGATCTGCGATCACATCGATCGGACGTGAGGTGTCGTCGCCGGCATCGGCCACTCCACTGCCGGCTTGCCGGTCGGGGACATCGTCGCGATACGAGCACCCGCCGACTGCAATCGCACAGGCCGTGAGGAGCACGCGCCACTGCCGGAGATCGCACATGGCCGGAGCCGACTGCAGCGCGCATGCCCCGAACGCCGGGGGGCAATCCTCCGCGCGGTCGAGCGGCGGACGGTAGATTGTCGCGCGCGGGCCCAGATCCGGGCGCTCCACATCCTGCGGTGACCTCGGTAACGCCGGGCCGGCCCCGGTGACGAGCGCGCTACTGTGCCGCTGCGTGCGCCTGCGTCATTCGTGAGGCGGCACTCCCGACTCGCGTCGCGAGAGCCAGTCGAGCGCATCCGCGAGCTCGTCTCGCCATGGCGCGAACGCGTGTCCCCCGTGGAAGCGATGAAGGTGAACAGCGGCGCCGGCTGCGAGGAGGACGCCGCGTGCCCGTTCCACGCCGTCGATCTGAGAGATGGCCTGGAACAGCCCCGTCGGCGGATGCGTGACGTCGACGTCGGTCTCCTGGTCACCCACGCTCAGCCAGAACCGCGAGCTCGCAGGCGGCCTTTCGCGCACCAGCGCGGCAAAGCGCTCGGGCTCGAGCCAGAACGACCCCGACTGGCAGAGCGCCGCGGAAAACAGCTCGGGGTGCCTGATCGCGATGTGAGCCGCGGCGAGGCCGCTCAGGCTCACCCCGCAGATCACGTGATCGCGTCCCGGCGAGATGGTCGGGACGTGTGCCCGCGTCCAGGGCACGACGTCGTCGGCGACGAACCGGGCGAACGGCTCGCTGCCGACGTAGTCGACGTGCCGCGCCTCGGACCCGCCATGGGCCAGGAACAGAAACGTCGTCGGCGCGAGCCTGCCGCTCGCCATCATCGCCTCGAGGACGGGCAGGGCGTCCATGCCGCGAAGGTAGTGCTCCCCGTCGAGGACGAGACACAGCGGGTGCGCGGTCGCGGGCCCCGGCGCGATCCAGGCGGTTCGCGAGTACGCGCCCGAACGGCTCCGAATGGTGACTTCCGCGAGGTTCAAGGGCTCTCCTTCTCCAACGCCGGTGGGCACGACGCGCGAAACCCTGGCGGCGGTCGGTGATTTGGTGCGACCGTAGCGCGAGCGACGGCTCCATATCTCATGTTCGAGAGTCTTCAAGAGCGACAGAAGTCGAGCGGCCGCCACTGGGGGCGTGCGCTCGGCATCACGAGCGCGGTCATCACGATCGTGCTCCTGCTGGTTCGCTGGGGCATGCGCGAGGACAGCGAGCGGCGCCACGAGACCTACCGCGCGGCGATCGCAAACGACCCCGCCCTCCACCCCGAGAAACGTACGTACGAGCCGACGACGTTCTTCGGCATGTCGATCGACGTGCCGGGCTACGCCTCGAAGAAGGGGCGCTACGGCGAAGGCTCGCTGTCGGGAACGTCGCCGCTCGAGTTCGCGATCACGTGGTACCCGGGCGCGTTCCCCGCCGCGGAGCGCCGCGAGGTGCTGCTCGACGCGATGAAGAGCTCCGTGCGCACGGAAGCTCGGATCACGGGCGACCTCGAGCGTGTCGACTCGAAGGACCTTGTCGTCGGCGGTACCCCCGGCTACCAGGCCACGTACCATGCGAGCACGCTGCAGATGACGGTGACGTTCGCCGAGTGCGGCGGGCGCGTGGTCGTCATCCTCGTCGGTGGCTCGATCGGCGTGCGCGAGACGTCCGATCGGATGGTCGAGAGCTTCCGGTGCAAGCCCGATCCGACGCAGGACCTCTATCGCAGTGACGTCGTGGTCGACGTTCAACCCGGCTGGAAGCGGTTCAAGCCGACGGGCGACCTCATGCTCGTCAACGCGAATGACGTGCGCGTGCGTCCGGCGAGCTTCGAGGCACACGGGACGGGCTCGGTTTCCGACCACGTCCTCGAGATGTTCCGGCCAAGCGGATACTCGCTGAACCAGCCGGCATCGACGATCGGTGACAAGGTCTTCTGGTACGGCGCGCTCTACGACCAGGGCGCGAATCCCGTGCGCGTCGCCGTCCTCGCGTGGCGCTGCGACCACGACCGGCGGATCGCGACCCTCGTGGTGAGCTCGCCGTCGGATCCGACCGGCAAGACGCTCGCGGAGGGCATCGAGCTCGCGAAGACCGGGCGGTGCCTGGGCGCGGACGAGAGGTCGCCGGTCTATCCGAGCTCGTTCGGAGAAGACTGACCAGCTACCGTCGCAGGATGACGTCCAGCTGTTTTCCCTTGGCGAGCTCGTCGATCAGCTTGTCGAGGTAGCGGATTTTCTTCATCAGCGGATCGGCAACGTCCTCGACGCGCACGCCGCACACGACACCCGTGATGAGCTTGGCCTTCGGGTTCATCCGAGGCGCTCCGGCGAAGAACGCCTCGACGTCGACCTTGGTGTCGATGGTGCGCTGGAGCTGCGCGCGGCTGTAGCCCGTGAGCCACGTGATGACCTCGTCGACCTCGTCCTTCGTGCGGCCCTTCTTCGCCGCCTTCTGCACGTAGAGCGGGTACACGCTCGCGAAGGACATCGCGAAGACTCGAGGTTTCGGAGCGGATCGGGGCACGGCTGGACGAGATGGTAGCGTATGCCACGGTCGCGACAATGATGACTCTGGAATGGATCGGCGCTCTCGCTCGCTACAACCGCTGGATGAACGACAAGCTCTACGCGCTTGCCGCCACGCTCGGTGACGACGCACGCAAGCGCGACGCGGGCGCGTTCTTCAAGTCGATCCACGGCACGTTCAACCACCTCCTGGTCGCCGACAGGGTCTGGCTCGGCCGCTTCACGGGCGTGACCGTCCCGGACGGCGACATGGCTCCGGGAGGGATCAAATCGCTCGACCAGGAGCTGTACGGCGACTTCGAGGAGCTGCGCCGCGAGCGGGGCAAGACCGACGAGGCGCTCTCGAGCTGGGTCATGGGGCTCACACCGGAGCAGCTTGCCGGCTCGCTCGTGTACATGCGCCGCGGTCAGAAGCAGGAATGTCCGCTGTGGTGGGCGGTCGCTCATCTGTTCAACCATCAGACACACCATCGTGGACAGATCACGACCGTGCTCACGCAGCAGGGCTGCGATCCCGGCGTCACCGACCTCTTCGCGATGCTGCGCGACGAGCAACGCGCGGACCGCTGACGCTACTCGTTCGTCGGAGCGTCGACGAGTCTCAGGTGCGCATCGCGTTGTCGATGACGATGGTCTTTGGCGTGCTCGCCGCTCCGGCGGCATCGGCCTCGACCGCTGCGCGGTGTCGCCCCCCCCAGTCGTTCGCACGGTCGGCGTCCCAGGCGGGGAGATTGCAGCGTTCGAGACGCGCACGGAGGTCCGCCGCGGACTGCGGACGCCGCGCCGGATCCTTCTCGAGGCACGCGAGGATGACCACCTCGAGGTCAGCTGGGACGTCGACGTCCCGGGTCGTGAACGGAGGTGGTGGCTGATGGAGATGCTGGCTGCACACCTCCACGACGGACTTGCCGGTGAAGAGCTCGGTACCGGCGAGCAGGAAGTAGCCAACTACGCCGAGAGCGTAGATGTCTGCCCGAGCGTCGACGGCGTCTGCGGCGCGAATGGACTCGGGCGCCATGTACTGTGGGCTTCCGGTGAGCGTGCGAGTGCCCGTGAGCTTGACGTCCTCCTCCACCTGGAGCTCCTTGACCAGGCCGAAGTCGAGGAGCTTGACGACGTCGGTCTCGCCGCCTTGCGAGCAGAGGATGATGTTTGCCGGCTTGATGTCGCGGTGAATCAGCCCGATGCCGTGCGCTTCCGTCAATGCGCCGCAGGCCATCGACAGGATACGGACGACGCGCGAGGCCGGCTGCGGCCCCGTCACGTTGACGATGCGCTGCAGGTTGGCTCCATCGAGGAGCTCCATCGCGTAATAGAAGACGCCGTCGTCCGTGCGCCCGTAGTCGAAGATCGTGATCGTGTTCGGATGCGTGAGGCGGGCGGTCAGCTGCACCTCGCGCTCGAAGCGCGCAATGCTGCCTTCGTGCGCTTGATCGTTGCGCAACAGCTTGATGGCCGATGGCCGGCGGATCATTCCGTGACGCGCGCGGTACACCTCGCCCATCCCGCCTTCACCGATCTTGTGCTCGAGGACGTACTGGCCAAGCCGGCGCGCTTCACGCACCTCCTTGCGTAGTCCGTAGATGACGCGCGATGTGACCGCGCTGGTGAAGAGGATGAATCCCCACATCATCGCGAGCGCCGCGGGTAGCCACGGGAACGCGCGCGAATCGGCAGGGCGAAACGCGAAGCCGCCATCAGCCGCCGGAACGACGAAGATGGAGACCATGATCTGCGGCAAGGAGAACAGGCCGGTGTAAAGGAGCGTGCGGCGTGGCGAGGATGGGATGATCGCGGCGCGAATGACGAACAGCAGCGAATTGCCGATCAGGCCGAGCGCGGACATGTACGCGTCGGCCATCATCACGCCCTCCGCCGAGCCGAGCCCCTCGTCGTGGACGAAGCCGATGAGGACATAGCGACCGAGCATCGCCGTCGTCCCGAAGAACACGAGCAACCCGCCTGCCTCGAGGCTGCGAAGCATCCGCGTCGAGTGCCGACCGCGGCGGCAGATCCACCACAGGATGCCCGCCTCGGCAGTGGCTGCCGCATCGAGGATGAGATCGGGTCCTGGCTCCTTGAGCGGCCCCTTGATGCCGAGCAGCGTCGCGAGCAGCATGAAGAAGAACGCGACCTTCCAGAACACGCCGAGCCGGTTCTGCAGAAACGCGCGCGCGTCCTCGCTGTCATCGGTACCGGATGACGCTCGTCCGTCGCGCATTGCGCCACTATAGCTTCGGGCGGCGTTCGAGCGTGATGCTCAAGCGTTCCATTCGGCGGTACAGCGCCTGCCGGCTCATCCCGAGGTCCGCGGCGGCCTTCGACACGACACCACCCGCACGAACGAGCGCGTCCTCGATCACCCCGCGCTCTGGATCATGATCCCTCGACGGCACGTCGGTCTCCTCGGCACGAGACCTACGGGCCGAGCCGATGCCGAGATCGTCGGGTTCGATCGTGCTGTCCTGGCAGACGAGCGTCGCGCGCTGGATGCGGTTCTGGAGCTCTCGAACATTTCCGGGCCAGTCGTATCCGAGCAGCGCGTCGCGCGCCGCGGCGGAGAGCATCCTCCGTCCGGCTTCATGCCGCGCGAATCCCGCGAGGAAGACCTCCGCGAGTGGCAGGATGTCCTCGACGCGATCGCCGAGCGGTGGGACTTGTAGCTCGATCACGTTGAGCCGGAAGTACAGGTCCTCGCGAAAGCTTCCTGATGCGATCGCGCGCGGCAGATCCGTGTTCGTCGCGCTGATCACGCGGACGTCGACCTTGCGCGTCGCGCTCGAGCCGAGCCGTTCGAATTCACCGGTCTGCAGTACGCGTAGGAGCTTCTGCTGGCCGACCATCGACAGTGTTCCGATCTCGTCGAGAAAGAGCGTGCCACCATGCGCGGCTTCAAAGCGTCCCAGACGCTGCTTCGTCGCCCCGGTATACGCGCCCGCTTCGGCACCGAACAGCTCGGCCTCGAGGAGCTCGTCCGGTAACGCACCTGCATTGACCTTGACGAACGGCTTGTCGCGGCGTCGCGAATTCGCCTGAACGATCTCGGCAATCTTCTCCTTGCCGGAGCCGTTGGGGCCGGTGATCAGGATCGGCGCCTCCGAAGGGGCGACGCTCGTCGCGAGGGAGACGACTCGATGCATCGCATCACTCGAGTAGACGAGGCCACAGAGGTCAGCCTTGACCGCGAGGCTCTGGCGCGCACGTCGGCTTTGCGCACGCAAGCGGGCGTTCTCGGCGGCGAGCTCGCGAAGCTGTAGCAGCTTCTTGACATCCCTGACGAGCTTCGCGTCGTCCCATGGCTTCGCGATGTAGTCGGCGGCGCCCTCCTTGACGAGGGAGACGACCATCTCGATCGATGCATAGGCGGTCATCAGCAGCACGGGGACGTCTGCGTCGAGGTTGCGGATCGCGCGAAACAGCTCGACCCCTTCGGCGCCGGACGTCTGGCTCGCGCTGAAGTTCATGTCCTGGATGACCACTCCGACATCCTCGCGGGCGATCAGATCCAGCACCTCGGCGGGACCGCTCGCGACCAGCGTTGCGACCTTGTACTGCTCGAACAACACCTCGAGCGCCGTCCGGATCGCACGCTGATCGTCGACGATGAGCACCTTCATGGAGCAATCCAGCATAGCCGGTTCGCTGTTCAACGCGTGACCGCAAAGGTGCACGTGTAGCTGATATCGGTGATCACGGGCCGGCTCCACGAATCCAGCGGCGCCTCCCAGCGCGACCCCGAGAGCGTGCGCTGACACGCCACGCCGAAGCCCGCTGCGCTCTCGGACAGCACGCGCATCGCACCGACCCGTCCGCTCGCGAGGATTCGCGCGCGCACTACTGCCGTCCCCGTCGTTCCTGCGCGGCGCGCCTCGCTCGGATAGTTCGCGGCAAGCGCAGCATCGAGATCCGGCGCACGGGGCGGCCGCGACAGGTTACCGACCGCGACGACTCGCTCGGCCGGCGTGCCAGTGGCGGTGCGGTGCACCGGACCCGGACGTGTAGTCGCTGCTGGCGCACCGATCGGGCCGGTCATCGGTTCGCCGTTGCCGGCTGGCGACGACCAGCTCGCGCCATCGTTCGACATCGTCACGCCGGAGAACTCCATCACCGCTTCCGAGGGAGCCGTCGGTGTCGGCTGCGTCGCGACCTGCGGCTCGGCCGCCCGGCGCGGGCTGGCGGGGCGCTTCACGCGCGGCGCCGGCACGGGCGCGGTGACCGGCTCCGATGGAGTGGGTGTCTCGACGATCGGCCGCGGCGGCGGAGGTGGCGGTGGAGCCGCCTCGAACGTCACGAACATGCGCTCGGGGAGCGACTGTTTCGCGTCGGCTGGGTGGAGCACGGCGAGCAGCGCGACATGCGCGACGATGCTCGCAGCGACCACGATCAGGAACCTGGGGGGCGTGTGCTCGGTCCACATGTCAGCGGTGCTCGGTTTTGGGGTCCACGTTGATGGCGAACTTGCTGACGTTCTCCTGCCGGAGCACGTCGATCACGTGCACGACCTTCGCGTGTGGCGTCCGTCCATCCGCTGCGATCACCGCCTGCGGATCGCGATGCTCGTCACGGGCGATCGCGATCGTGCGGCGGAGACCGGCTTCGTCGATCGGCGCGGCATCGAGGTACAGATCTCCGGCGGGCGTGATCGACACGGTGAGTACGGTTGGTGTCGCTTCGCCGGTCGAGCTCCTGGGCAGCTCCATCGGGATTGCCTTCGTCGCGATGTAGCTTGCGGTCACCATCATGATGACGAGCAGTACGAGGGTGATGTCGACCAGCGGCGTCACGTTGATGCCGGTGATCATGTCGTCGTCGAGAGTTTGAGCAGCCATGACACGGTCCTTTCGTGGCGCGGGCTACGCGGGAAGGTGGGTGAAGAGCTCGCGACCGAGCGCCTCGGCGCGCGCGAGCCGCGCCTTGATGACGCGCTGAAACGCGTTGAAGAACGCGACCGCCGGAAGCGCGACGAGGATCCCGATCGCGGTCGCGACGAGCGCCTCGCCGACCTCGGCCATCAGACCCGAGCTCATCGTGCCCGCGGTCTTCTCGAGCAGATGGAACGACCGCACGATGCCGATCACGGTGCCGAGCAGGCCGATGAAAGGCGCATTCGCACCGAGCGTGCCGAGGAACGCGAGACGCTTCTCCATCTGCAGCTTGGCGAGCGACAGAGCGCCGAGCATGGTCTCCTCGGCGGCCTTCGATCCTGAACTCGCCTGCTCGAGTCCGGCAGCCACGATGCGAGCTTCGAACGACGGTGAACGCGAGAGCCGTGTCCGTGCGGCGTCGATGTCGCGGCGTTCGAGGAGCCGCTTGACGTCAGCGCCGAGGGAGGCGACGTGTTCGCGCGTGCGAAACAGGGTGTAGGCGCGTTCGATCGCGATCGCGAAGCCGATGATCGAGAGGCCGACGAGCAGCCACATCACCCATGCGGCACCGTTCATTGCAAAGTCCGTGAGTCGAGCTTGGAGGTCCATGTCGAGATTCCCTTCGCGGTCTGGTTTGAGGTTCGCCGGACCCTCGTGCAGCGCATGTGCCGCCCTAACCCCGTGAATCCACGGGGTGGTGGGGGCGGTGTCCGCGGACAGCCGGACAGCTGTCCGTACAGCCCGGTCAGCTGCGCGTGAGCGTCAACCGGCGATCAGGCGCGTCGGGCGGCGTGCTGCGGTGCACGAGACGAACGTGTACGGCGAGCCCGCCACCGTCTCGGTTCTCGAACCTCATCGCACCGCCATGCGCTTCGACGATCTCGCGGCATAGCGTCAGGCCGAGGCCCGAGCCCTGATCCTTCGTCGAGTAGAACGGCACGAGCGCTCGCTCCATGATCTCCGCGGGCATCCCCGTCCCGCGATCCGCGACGGTCAATCGCACGCCACGTGCGCCGAGCGACGTGATCGCCAGCGACACCTGGTCGGCAGGACCGCCGCTCTCCGAGGCGTTCTTCAGGAGGTTGATGACCACCTGTTCGATCTGCGCCGGATCGAACCAGCCCGGCTCGTCGGGGAGCTCGTCGGTCAGCTGCACCGAAGGCCACAACGCCTGCAGCTTGTCGACGAACGGTCGCCACGCGACGTCTTCCTTGCGCGGAAGGGGCAGTCGCGCGAACTGCGCGTAGCTGTCGAGAAAGCGCCGCAGATGATCCGTGCGGTCGGCAATCGTCACGAAGATTCGCTCGAGCTTTGGCGCGATCGGAGCGCCATCGACGACAAGCCTCGCGGAGTGGATCAGACTCGACACCGGGGCGAGCGAGTTGTTCAGCTCGTGGCAGAACATCCTGATCATGTGCTTCCACGCGTCGGTCTCCTGCCGGTGGAGCTCGCGCGAGAGGTTCTTCACCAGTACGAGCACCATCGACTCGTCGCCAACGTCGAACCTGCGCTTGCCGAGTATGTATGTCTGACGTTCGCCACTCGCATCGTCGACAGAGAACAGCTCATCGCCATCCCCCGTGAGCGCGCGGCGCAGCGCGTCGGGCGCGTTATCGAGCAGTGCAACGAAGTCCTCGCCGTGCGGGTCCTTGTCCTCGAAGAACAGCTCCCGCGCGGCGGCGTTCGCGAGCGAGATCCGTCCCGACTCTGAAAATACGACAAGTGCCGACGGCGTGCCGTCGATCGCGGCCCGCAGCAGCGCTTCACGCTCGGCTGCAGCCTGGACATCCTTGCGGCGTGCGTCGGCAATCTCGCGCGCCGCGCGAAAGGCGTCGCCGTGGTCGGCCCGGCTGGGCGAATGCGGATCCTCGCCAGCGGCGAGCGAACGAATCCTCGCGGTCGTCTCGCGGGTGTCTCGCAACGCGAGGACCCGAACGATCGCGAGGATGAACATTCCCACACCGAGCCCCGCGAGGAACCACAGTGCACCACTCATTGGAGGAGCATACTTCCCGTAAGTCGCGCGGTCACCTGACGCAGATCTCGCGGCCGGTGCCGTCGACGCCACCCCTCATGTCTCGTACGACGAAGGCAAACTTCACGCGCAGGCCCGCGGCTGGAACGTCCTCGGCGGGCGGAGCGTCCCATTCGATCGCGACGGGCGTCTGCTCGCGCGCATCGTCCGCCTCGACGTAGGTGCGCTGCTGCGCGATTTCGCCGGCGGTCGCAAACACGGACAGCTGGAGATCCTCGCGCGACTGCTCATCTCCCGCGAACGCTTCGCGATCCGACGCCTGGAACGTCACGCCGAGCAGCACCCGCTCGGAACCGGCGCGGATGACCGGCATCGTGTCCTCGCATGGCTCGCCGGCGCCTGCGTCCCAGCTGTTGCCCGCGATCGTGAACGGGGCACCCGCAAGGGCAGGATTGTGATTCGTCTGACCGGCGGTAGCGATGAAGATGTGCTGCGACACGAGGTCTGCGCGCGAGCCGTCGTCACAGGCAGCCGTCGCAGTCGTCACATCGACAACGGGTGTACCGCTCGCGCAGATCGCGCCGGTCACGACGATCGCGCTCGCGGCGATGTCGGCGGGTACGGTGAGCTGAAGCGCGGGCACCATGCCGGTCGCCTGCGAGGTTGCGAAGGCGGCGCCGCCGCAGGCCGGCATCCCGCTGCTCGTCGCGGCAGGGCACGCGGCGAGGAGCCACGAGAACGTCGGCGTAGAGCCGGGCGACGCGGTCAACCAGGTCACGGTGGCCGTCTCCCCGGCTGCAGGCCAGGCACGATCGGCGGCGCCGTCGACGGTGACCTTCGCGCCTAGGACGCGATTGCGCTTGATCAGGGTGGGAGGGTCGAGGTCCGCGCACGCGGCGACGGAGAGAAGCACGAGGGGAATGAGCTTGTTCATGACGTGGTGTCCTTTCGAGGTGGCTAGAGCTCGCCCTTGAGGCCGAGACTGGGGAGCAGCGGCATGCCCGGGGTATCGGCACGTTCCGAGTAATCGAAGTTGTAGGCAGTGCCTTCGCTGTTCTTGTGGTTGTAGGCATTCTGCAGATCGAGGTAGCCAGCGAAGCGATGCCCGGCGAGCTCGAACTGCTTCTCGACGCGGACATCGAGGCGGTGAAACATCGGGGCGCGGGCGCTGTTCACGGCGCCGTAGACTGCGCGATACGTGTCGACGTCAGCATCGAACACACTGCCGACAACCGGCGTTTCCGGGTTGCCTGTGACGAGCCGGAACGCGCCGCCGAGCTCCCAGCCGCGACCGAGCTTGTAGGACCCGGCGACGGAGAAGATGTGCGTCTGGTCGTAGTCGAACGGTCGCCAGCCCTCGCCATCATCGCGCTCGCTACGTGACAGCGTGTACGACAGAAAGCCGGAGAACGCACCGCCGGGGGTCCAGCGGCCGGCGACCTCGAGTCCATACACACGACCGATGCCAGAGTTGTCGCGCATGCCCGTCGGTGTGCTCGCGATCATGTGCTGGAGCTCCTTGTAGTAGCCTTCGACTCCGAGCGAGACGTGCTCCGTGAAGCGCTGGTCGACGCCGAGCCCGTAGTGGATCGCGTGCTGTGCCTCGAGGTTCGGGTTACCGAGGCCCTCGAGTGCTTCGCCTTCCTCAGGCGGCTGGGAGAACCGACCGATGCCGCCCTTTAGCGTCGTCTTGCCGCGCGTGTACTTGATCGTGCCGCGAGGGTCGACAGCCCACTCCGAGATCTCGCCGAAGCGATCGACGCGTACACCACCGGTGACCGTCAGGTCCGCGAGCGGCTCGACGGCAGCCTCGACGTACGCGGCAGGGCGGAAGAAGTGACCCACTCCCTTGAAGTGCGTGCGGTCGACCTGCTCGGGCGGAGCGAACCTGTCGGGGTTGCCCTCCGTCTGCCGGATCTCGGGCGCGTCGTAGACGATCTCCGACCTCACGTTCTGCAGGTCGAGGCCCCAGCGAAGCTCGACGCGGTCGCCGAGCGCAGTCTTCCAATCGGCACGACCGAGCACGTCGATGACATCGCCGTCGACACCGATATCGACGCCGACCTTCGCCTGGTACGTGCGCGTCCCGAAGCCGAACGAGAGAGACTGCTCGACACCCGGCCACGTGTGCTTCCATTCGCCGCGAACGCGCAGCATCGAATTTGCAAGACCGACGCGATCGCGATTCGTCGGCGCGCCACTCGGGTTCGCGATCACGACCTCGAGGTCATCGCTGTTCGCGTAGGCGACGAGGCGGAGGCGGTCGTCGGGAGTCGGCTTGTACGCGGCGATCGCCTGCCAGTCGTAGTAGACCGGCACGGCGGCGACGCCAACATTCATCGCATCGAGCGCGGGCCGGATCCAGCTATCCACATAGCTGCGGCGAGCGGCGACCGCGAACGATGTCGTCCTCGAGATCGGTCCCTCGACGTGGGCGAACGCATCGATCATGTTGACGTCGGCCTCGGCGTGGACGCGGTCCGATTTCGGATCGCGCAGCTCGGCCTCGACGATGCCACCGATCTTGCGGCCGTAACGCGTCGAGAAGTTGCCCGGATAGAGGTCGATGCGCTGGAGAAGCGAGCCGGAGATGAAGCTCGTCACGCCGCCGAAGTGGTAGAGCTGCTGAACCGGTTCACCGTCGAGAAACACCTGACTATCCGTCGGAGAGCTGCCGCGGACGATGATCATGCCAATCGGCCCGGGGGGCCGCGCGACGCCGGGCAGCAGCTCGACGCCCCGGAGAGCATCACCCCGTGTGCCTGCCATCTTGGTCATCTCGGCCGCGTCGATCGAGCGGCGCGTGATCTCGCGTGTCGGTGCCTCGATCATCGCGGTCGCACCAAACGACCCTGCATCGGTGACGGTCGTGACCGGCGCGAGCCGGTACATGACCGCCGCTTCCTCTCCGGCAATCACGGCCTCGTCCTGAACAAACGACGCGTGGTCGAGCGCATCGACAGCGACGTGATAGGTCCCCGCGGGCAGCTCGCGAAGCACGAACGTACCGCTCTCGTCGGTGATCACGCGATGCTCGACCCCATCAGCGCCCGTCGCGATGACCTCGACGCCGGTGAGTGGACTGCCATCGACGCGCGATAGCAACGTGCCAGAGATGAGACCCGTTTCGATCGCCGGCGCTTGCTGCGTCGGGCTCTCGAGCTTGAACGTGTATCGGTACTGGATGCGCGCGGCGACCGGCTGGCCGTCCTTCGTCGCGGGTGTGAACACGAACTGGCGCACGGCGGCGAGTGCCGCATCGTCGAAGCCGTCGCCGACTGGCGTCACGACGCGAGCGTCGCGAACGAGACCATCGGTGCCGATCACGATCTCGAGATCGACTGCCGCTTCGCGTCCCGCCTGACGTGCTGCTTGCGGATACTCGGCTTGCACGTAGGTCGTGATCGCCGGGGGCGTTGGAGCCGGTTGCGCGTATGCCGAGCCGGCAACGAGCGCACCGAAGAGGATTGCGGCCAGGGTGGTGCGAAGGAGCTGCATGGTGATTCGCCCACGAGCACCCGACGTGCCACATGCGGCACATCGATTTCGAGACGTTCGGTGGTACGACCGCGGACAGGTGACCTGCGTGCGGACACGTGTCCGGACACGACCGAACAGCGCGAACCGATGCGTACGACGTATGATGCGGCGGCCATGGATCTGCATCAGCTCAAGACGTTCGTCGTGGTCGCTCGCGAAGGCAGCATCACGCGCGCGTCCGAGCTGTTGCATCTCAGCCAGCCTGCAGTGAGTGCGCACATCAAGGCGATCGAGGAAGGGCTCGACGTCGTGCTGTTCGAGCGAACGGCCCGCGGGATGAGCCTTACCGCCGACGGCAAGCGACTGCTCGCCAAGGCGGAACAGACACTCGGAGCGCATCAGGAGCTTGTCGACGAGGCCAGCCGTCTGAAGGGGCGCCTCGCCGGGACGCTAAGGATCGGCGCCGGCAGCAACTCGAATCACGAAGCGGTGGGTCGCCTGCTCACGAGCCTGGCCGAGCACTGCCCCGATGTAGAGGTGGCGCTCGAGCACGGCGCGTCACGCGAGATCCTCGCGGGGCTGCGCGACGTCAGGCTCGATGCTGGCTTCTACAACGAGGCCGGCGACGCGGATCCGGACCTCGCGGTGATCGAGGTGGCGCGCTTCACCACGTACCTCGCTGCGCCGCCGGGACTGATCACGAGCCTCGACTGGAATGCGCTGGCGGCCCAGCCATGGATCTATCCGACGGCAAGCGCGTGCTGCGGACACACCGCCGAGGCGTTGTTCGCGATGCACCGGATCCGACCGAAGCGCATCATCAGCGTCGACCGCGAGGCCGTCACGCGCACGCTGATCTCCGGCGGCCTCGGTGTGGGGCTTCTGCATGCAGAGACAGCTCGCGAGGCCAAGCGACGCGGCGAGGTCGAGCTCCTGTTCGAGGCGCCGACGGTCACGCGCGTGCTGTTTGCATCCCTCGCGAGCCGCGCGCGCGACCCGGTCATCGAGGCAGCCGCGTCGATCATGCGCGCCGCGCCAGAGCGATCGCGATGACGAGGGACGCTGCAGCGGCAACGGCACCGATCGCAAACGCGGCGCTGTAGCCGAAGGCGGCCACCGCGACGCCGAGCAGGGGCACGCCGACGCCCATCGTCAGATCGAAACACGCGGTATACGCACCGAGCGCGACGCCTCGGTTCTGTGTGGGCACGCGACTGATCGCCTCGACGCCAAACGATGGGAACGCGAGCGAGAACCCGAGTCCCGTGAGCGCCGCGGCGGCCACCGCGATCGGTCCCGACGTCGCGAGCCACATTCCGACCTGGCCGATCGTGGCGACGAAGGCCGATGCGACGGCGATCCGCGCGCCACCGTATCGATCCGGAAGGCGTCCGAACACGAGCCGCGCGAGCACGAACGCAGCGCCGAACGCAGTCATCGCGACCGCCGCATGTGACCAGCCATGCGCGCGGAACAGGAGCATGCCGAACGCCGCGATCGCACCGAAGCCGACCGCACACAGTGCCAGGCCCGCGCCGGGCAACAAGATCAACGCGGCGACGTGATGAAAAGAAAGGCGCGCTCCACCGGCAGGCGGCACCGGCCGCACGACCAGTGCAGCACCGATCCCGAGGGATGGTGCGAGCGCGGCGGCGATCGCAACGCCGACGAATCCGACGTGCGCATCGAGTGCGGCTCCGAGGGGGGCACCCGCCGCGAGCGCGCCGTACATCGCGATGCCGACCCAGGCCATCACGAGCCCGGAGCGTTCCCGACCGGCGAGCGCGACGCCCCAGGCCAGCGCGGCCGTGATCACGAAGCTCTCGCCTGCACCGAGCACGGCTCGGCCGAGCAACAAGACGATCAGGCTCTCCGACGCACCCGCTACCATGGCCGAGACTGCATACAAGCCGGCCGCCGCGACCGAGACCAAGAGCCCGAGCACGGCCGCTCGTCGTGGTCCGCGCTCGTCGGTGCGTGTCCCGGCAGAGTGACGAGTGACGAGCGTCGCCCACGACTGCGCGCCGATCACCACGCCGACGACGAACGTCCCGAACCCAAGTGCGCCATGCACGTGGACCGGCAACACGGGCAACGGCAGTCCCATCGCCAGGAACTCGAGGAACACCATGACGCAGATCGGCGCGAGGTCTCGCCACAACGGTACGTTTCGAATCGACGGGTTTCTCATGCGCCCACGGTGGCGCTCGCGATCCAAACGTTCCAATCGATTGTTCGGAGGACCCCCTTCAGAAATCCCGAGGTGTGCACCCTCAGCAAACGCGAGGTCCGTCCTCCGAAACCACGATTGGATTCCTCCCGGCGCCGGGCGCACGTTGCAGCCATGACGCACGTATTCGAATTGACCGCACGCGCTGTCGTGATCGGCGTCGGCGCGACCGTGACGATGGATCTATGGGCAGCGGTGCTCCGGCGGCTCGGCATCCCATCGCTCGACTTTGCCTTCCTCGGCCGGTGGCTCGGTCACCTGCCCGAAGGAAGGTTTCGCCACTCCAGTATCGCGAAGGCGTCGCCCGTGCGCGGCGAGCGAACGCTCGGGTGGATGCTCCACTACGCGATCGGCATCAGCTTTGCCGGGCTCCTGCTCGCGACGTTCGGCCTCGCCTGGGCACACACGCCGACCCTCGGCCCCGCGCTCGCGATCGGGATCTTGACGGTCATCGCGCCGCTGTTCGTGCTGCAGCCTGCACTTGGCCTGGGCATCGCGTCCTCGAGGACCTCACGGCCTGTCTTCAACGCGGGCAAGAGCGTGATGACACACCTGATCTACGGCCTTGGCTTGTACGCGTCCGCGCACGTGACCGCCGCCGCGATCGGATGACCGTCATCGAGGCGACGCGCGAAGAGCGTCGGCGACATTCCAGCCGAAGCTGAGGGCGGGCAGGACGCGCATGCGCTCGGCGTGCACGAGTGCGAACTCGCGAAACGCCGCGGGATTGGAGGTCACGACGACCACACGCTCGTGCGTGGCGAGTCTCATCCACGACCGCATCTCGGTCGGGATCGAGAGACTGGTCTCGGGCGCATCGACCGCGACGAGCGCACTGCACGTTCCCGGCGCCGGCAGGTGGTCGCACTCGAGCGTGTCGAATCCCGCGCCTTGCAGATAGGTGGCGAGCATGCGGCGGGCGTCTCCCGGCGCCGCGACGACAGCCACCGTCTGACCCGGAGCGGCGCTCATCGTCGGCGCCGCTCCATGTCGGCGCGGATCTCCGCGAGCACGCTCGCGGGAAGCACTCGCAGGCGCGGGATCACGGTTCGCTCCACGAGCACGAGATGTGCTCCGAGCTCGGTCGCCAGGCGCTCGACGACGAGATCGAGACGGATGCGGTACCGCGGTAGCTCGGCCGGCGCGTCCGCGATGATCCTGCACAGGGCGACGAGCTCCTCGACGAGGCTTGCCTGGATCATGTGGTCGCCGCGGATGCGTGCGAGGTCACGGCGTCCGTCGGCGTCGGTCGCGATCCGGGGACCGATATCGAGCTCCTCGTGCTGCACGTGGAGCGGATAGGCCTCGGCGAAGTAGCGGCGGACACGCGATGCCGCGTCCGCGACCTCGGCGACCGCCTGATGGTTCTTGATCGAGAGCTTCCGCGCCAGGACCAGGTGCTCGCGGATCCGGTCGTGGCTGTCGAGCAAGAGGTCTACGACGTCGTGCGGCGCGAGCGTCGGATGCTGCGGGAAGTACATCGCCCCGCTATCGAGTGCAGAAACCGCGCCCACCGGCGCACGGGCTCGCTCGTCGCACGCGAGCGAGGGACGCTATCGAACTGACGACATCGCGCTCGAAACGAGAACGACGCCGAGGATCAATTCTCGTCCAGGTAGAGCGGCAGGACGAACATCGCCAGCGTTCCGTCGGCAGCACGGCTGCGCCAGAAGCGTCCGCCGAGGGCCTCGGCGTGGATTCGCGCGATGTCGTCCGCGGCGCTCGAACCCGGCTGCGGGCGTCCGGGAGCGTAGACCGCGACCGACAGCTCGCGCTCGACCTCGTGGCCGGTGATCGCGAGCCTGCCGCCGGCCGGTGTTTGCTCGATCGCGCTGCCGAGCATTGTCGCGAAGATGAACACGACGTGCACCCTGCTGACGAAGACCTCGTCGTTCGGCGCGATGACGAGGATCGCGAGCGAGCGTCGACGCGCGTCGTCGATGACTCGATCGCTCGCGTCGTGGAGCAGCCGTGCGATCGTGACGAGCTCGCGCGGCCGCGAGCTGGTCTCGAGCTGCAACAAGCGAAGCGTGTCGGTGGTTCCCCTCATGATCGAAGCGAGGCGGAGCCGATGCCATCCGCGTGCCCACTCGCCGATCGGAGAAGCACCAACCGCCGGGCTCGCACGGTGGTCGGCGGTCCGCGGGTTGCAGCAGGTTCGAGTGTTTGGCAACCGAAAGGGTCTCTCATGGACCTCAGAGAATTCCAAAAGCTGGGTCAGTCGATCTGGCTCGACTACCTGCGTCGTGACTTGATCGAGAGCGGCGCGCTCGCTCGCCTGGTTCGCGACGATGATGTTCGCGGGATCACGACGAACCCGGACATCTTCAACAAGGCGATCTCCGAGAGTGCCGACTACGATGGCGAGCTCGCACGCGATGTCAGGACGCGGGACGAATCGCCGGAGGCGCTGTACGAGAGAATCGTGGTCGACGACATCCAGAAGTCGGCTGACGTCCTTCGCCCCGTGTTCGACGCGAGCGACGGGCGCGATGGCTTCGTCAGCATGGAGGTCTCGCCGCACCTCGCGCACGACACCGAGGCCACGCTGGAGGAGGCGCGCCGGCTATGGACCAAGGTGCGCCGCGACAACGTCATGATCAAGGTGCCCGGGACCGTCGAAGGCTTCCCCGCGGTCGAGCAGCTCACGAGCGAGGGCATCAACGTCAACATCACGCTCCTGTTCGGGCGCCGCGCCTGTACGCGCGTTCACGAGGCGTACATGAGCGGTCTCGAGAAGCGGATCGCGCGCGGCCAGCCGATCGATCGACTCGCCAGCGTCGCGAGCATGTTCGTCAGCCGGATCGACGTGCTCGTCGAGGAGGTCCTGCGCGAACGCCTCGCTTCCGCGACCGGCTCCACGCGCGCGGAGCTGCAGAGCCTGATCGGTACCGTCGGCATCGCGAACGCCAAGCTCGGCTACGACGACTGGAAGCGCACGATCAAGAGCCCGCGCTGGAAGGCACTGGCGGCCCGCGGAGCGCGACCGCAGCGGATGCTGTGGGCGAGTACCAGCACGAAGAGCAAAGAGCTGAGCGACGTGCACTACGTCGAGGCGCTGATCGGTCCCGACACGATCGACACCATCCCGCCGAAGACGCTCGATGCGGTTCGCGACCACGGCGTCGGCGTCGCCCGGCTCGAGGAGGGACTCGACGCGGCGCGCTCGGTGATGGACACGCTGGCGCGCGCGGGAATCTCGATCGAGGAGCTCGCCGATCGCCTGGTCGAGGAGGGCCTGACGAAGTTCGCGACCTCGTTCGATGCGGTCATCCGCTCGGTCGGCAGGAAGCGCGACCAGGTGCTCGCTCGCGCGACCGCGACGGCCTAGCCGCCGGGACCGCGATCGGGCGTGCGCGCGCGAGGTCGGGTGGGCCGACACGCGCTACCGTAGGTACATGGAGCTGTCAGTCGACGATGCCGACCGAGCGCTGCTCGATGTGGGCAGGCAGCTGCGAGAGCTGGGCTACACGTTCACGACGGTCACGCCCGAGACGCATCGACGGAACAACGCTCGTCACGCGGAGGCGGCGTCGGTGCGCGACGTCTTTGGCTGGTCGCGTCCGTTCGCGGCGACCGTGCTGCCGCCTGCGCTGCTCGCGGCCGCGGAGACGGCCGGGATCCTCGCTCGCGATGGCGCGCTGTATCGCGCGACGGTTCGGTTCTCGACGCTCGGCGACGGTCTCTACGTTCACTCGGCGTATCCGACGCTCTCCGCGGATGCCGTGTTCTTCGGTCCGGACACGTATCGGTTCTGCGCACTGCTGTCGCGCGTCGTCGGGCGCGCGCGGCGTTGCGTCGACGTCGGCTGCGGTTCGGGGGCAGGTGCGCTCTCGATCGCGAGCCGTCTCGATAGCGTGGTCCTGACGGATCTCAACACGCAGGCACTGCGACTGGCCCGCATCAATGCGCAGCTCGCGGGCGTCTCCGATCGCGTCGAGCTCGCATGCGGCGATCTGCTCGAGCCCGTCGAAGGAGAGCTCGACCTCGTGATCGCGAATCCGCCCTACCTCGTCGACGCCAAGCAGCGCGCGTATCGCAACGGCGGTGGAACCTTCGGCGAGGGTGTCGCGCTACGCATCGTCGAGCAAGCGCGTCGCCGGCTCGCGCCGGGGGGCCAGCTGGTGCTCTACACGGGGGCGCCGATCGTCGACGGTCGACATGTCCTCCGCGAGGCGCTTGCACCGCGGCTTGCCGGCACCGCGTGGACGTACGAGGAGCTCGATCCCGACGTGTTCGGTGAGGAGCTCGACGAGCCGGCCTATGCCGCCGTCGAGCGGATCGCGGTGGCCGCCGTGATCGCGACCATGTGATCGGCAACGATCGGCGCGAGCAGACACGCCGCGCTACCGCGGCGCGATGAGAGTAGTCGGTCAACCACCGCTACTGATACCACGCGCTGGGCGCGCTCCTTCGGCTGCACGCGCGGCAGCGCTGCTTCGAGCGCTACCGCGAGCTGTTCGGGTCGAACCAGCCCAGCCTCGCGAGCTCCGCGAGAGCGCCGGCGCGCAACCCATCCCCGATGTCGTTGCGGTAGCGAACGTTTGGAATCGAGATCCGCTGCGCGAGTGCATACGCCTCGTGCTGCGCGTCCTCGATCGTCGGCCCGCGGCCGGTGACGACCATGACGAAGCCGACCTGTCCGGCCGTCACGAGCTCGCCATCGATGCGGGCGACCTCGCCGAGATGCACGTGGTCGAGCTCGTCGTCGCGGAGCTCGGGCATCACGATCGGCATGCCCTTCGACAGGTCCTCGTAGCCGTGGTGATACGGAAACGGCGGCACGGTCAGCACGATGCCGACCGCGAAGCCGTCGTGCGTCGCGATCGCGCCACCGCCAGCCCGTGCGATGCGTCCCAGCATCGGACCGACGGGCTCCGCGAACAGCGCCGACAGGATCGCGAAGCCGGGATAGCCGAACCGGCAGGTGAACTCCAGCGGCCAGATTCCGTCGGCGTTGATGATCGTGTTCAGGTTGATGTAGCCGACATGCTTCGCGGCGCGCAGGCGCGGGACGAGGTGGGCGAGCGTCGCGTCGAACAGCGCATCGGCGCCGCGGTACGTGAGAACGGTTCCCATCTCGCCGGTCAGCTCGCCGAGGTCGCCGGCAAAGAAGCGCTTGTGCTCCCAGTCGAGGTTCACCGGCCCGACGAACTGCTCGCCGTCGAAGAACGCGCCGAGGCCGGTCTCGATGCCGCGGACGTGCTCCATGAGAATGAAGCTCGGCGGGTCGTCCCAGTCCTCGTCCCACGTCCGGCGATGCCGCCGCAGCACGGCCGCGACATCGGCGCCGTCATCGCGCGCGCCGACATAGTTCATCTCCGAGGAGAACATCGAGCCATTGAACTTCAGGACGTACCGCGTGGGGTTGGCACCGACGAACGCGAGCGCCTCGTCGAAGGTCTCGAATGCGTGGCTTCGCAGCGTTCGCAACCCGAGGTCGCCGAGGACATGCTGGCCATAGGCGCGCTCCTGCTCGATGCGATCACCGAGCGCGCTGCCGCCGACCACGTGATAGCCGTCGCGCCGCAGCTCGTCCTGGAGCGCTCCGCGGCCCACCTCCTCGAACAGGATCAACCCGTCGGGCCCAGCCTCGCGGATCCAGGGCAGCGCTGCCTGCCAGTCATCGATCCGGTGGATCAGACCGGCGAGGACGTCACGCGACTCTTCCTCCGCGATGAAGACGCGAACGTCATGACCTTCGCGCGCGAGGCGGATGTAGATCGAACCGAGGTCGGCATAGTCGCCGATGCCAAGAATCCGCATTCTTCAACCAGCATAGCGTCCTCGCAGGCGACCGCCGAGCGGCTGGATGAGCCCGCGGTCGCCGGGCGTTACCACCCCATGCGCGCCCTCGCTGTCCTCCTGCTCGCCACCCCGGCATGCACCGCTCCACGACCCCCGACCACCACCGCGGCGAGCGCGCGAAATTACCCTGCGCCGCTCTACGCGGGCCTGTTCGCGAAGGGCGCGCTCCACACGTACACCGTGGAGTCGACGCACTCGTACTGGGACGACCAGACGAACGGCAACGTCGAGGAGACATTCACGAGCATGAGGACGTGCACGGTCACCGACGTCCAGGAGGTGCCGTCTGCGATCGCCTCGCGCATCGAATGTGTGGACACGCGATCCGATCCGTTCGTGAGCGACGCCCCGGCGGGTGTCTACGTCGCGACCGCCGATGGCCTGTGGAGCGTCGCCGAGATGCCGCGCGTCGCACCGACGACCACGAAGGACCGGCTGTTCGCGTGGCCACCGGTCGCGAGTGACACGGAGGAACGCGATCCGCAGGATCCTGGCTGGGGCACCACGACCACCATCTCGCAGGCCGGCCCCGGGTGGTGTCGATCCTTCACGTTCATCAGCGGCGACGAGGGCGACGAGCAGCTCTGCGTGGCCGACGGGATCGTGGTCTCCGGCTCGGCCTCGTCGGCCGGCGGTTCGTCCTACGCGATGACGTACACGCTCGCGACGAAGTGACGCGCTCGTTCAGAGGCACGTCGCGATGCGGCAAACTATGCCACCTGCCATCGAGCCGATGCTGCTGTATTGTCGCGCCCATGTTGGGTCGCGCATTGGTCGTGGTCGCAGTACTCGCGTCATCGGCGCGGGCAGACGACACGAGATACTTTGGCGTCAAGGCGACGCTCGGCGTGTACGACGGCATCGGCGCCGGCATTCGTGTCGGCGACTCGCGCGTCGGGGTCCACGTGATCGGTGCGTGGCAGCCGCTGTTCGTGACGTCCCAGACGGACGATCTGTCGACGCCGGACATCGACGTGTACTCGACGCTGCAGGCCAACGCCGACGTGTACGTGCTGTTCACCGAGCCGACGCCGCGCGCGTCGATCGGCATGACCGCTGGCTACAAGGGGTCGACCCACCTGGGCCATGGTGGCGGCATCGGGTTCTATGTCGCGATCGACGCGCACCAGCGCACGTCGTACTTCCTGATCGGCGGGATCACGTGGTTTCCCGACGGAGAGGCGCACCTCCGTGACAAGAAGTCGATCGCGATGGACCGCGAGTTCGCGTTCCCCGGCCCGGCCCTGAATGCGGGCGTGAACCTCGGCATCGACTTCGCGCCGTGAGGCCCTCTCCCGCGAGGACGGGTGGGCGCTCGTCGTGGCGGCGCTGGTGGGCGCCGTCGGATTCGCGGTCGCGATGTACTCGTGCCGCGGCACGTCCTCGAAGCCGGTGGACTCGCACGCCGCGACGTCACGCCCGACCGCGAAGGCGCCCGCATGGCAGGGACAGCGGCATGTTGCCGGACGACGCGTCGCCGGCACCGTGTATCGAGAGACGGCACCCGCACCCGGCGCCACCGTGCGCTTGATCGAGATCCTGTCGAACACCGAGGTCGCCGTCGCCCAGGCGGATGCGAGCGGTCGCTTCGATCTCGGCACCGTTGCCGCCGCGTCGTACGTCGTCTCTGCCGAATCGGCGAAGGCGACCGGCGCCATCTCGCGCGTCGATCTTCGCGATCCGGGGGCGCATCCCGACCAGCTTCGCCTCGTCATGCATGACTGTGGTGCCTCGATCTTCGGCATCGTCGGCGACGCATCCGGTGGCCCGGTCGCGAACGCGCGCATTGCCCTTCTCGGCGGCGCCGGCTCGAGCTGACGCTCGAACGAGACGGCAAGCAGCGCGACGTCGAGCTCGTCCCCGTCGCCGCGCCGTAGCGAGGCGCCCACGAGCTTCTCGCAGTCGCGCGAGAGATCCGGCCCAGGACTCGGCACGTCCATCGCAGCACCGACCTTCATGATGATTCCGTCGATCTCGCGATACATGACGTCGCAACCGTGGACGATCGATCGCGATGCGTCGCTCGCCGACGCGCGTCGCCTGATGCGGGAACATGGCATCAGGCATCTTCCGGTTGTCGATGGCGGGGAGCTGGTGGGCGTCGTGAGCGAGCGCGACCTTCACCTGCTCGAGGTCGTCTCCGATCTCGAGCGTGCCAGCATCTCGCTGAGCGAGGCGATGAGCGCGCGGCCTTTCGTCGTGACAAGCGACGCGCTGCTCGACGAGGTCGTCGAGATCATGGCGGACCAGCGGTACGGGTCCGCGATCGTCATGGGACACGACGGTGTCGAGGGAATCTTCACGACGATCGATGCATGCCGTGCGCTCGCCGATGTCCTCCAGCGCGCGGTCGCGGAGTCGATCGGGGTGTCGGACGATGCGCTGAGCTCCGCGCGGCCGTGACCTGCAGCGCGCGAGCTGCGCGCGTCACCACGCCCAGGTGCGCATGCCGATCCAGCCGTTCGCTCCGAGCCAGAGCGCCAGGCCGAAGAACGCGACGCCACACGTCGTCGCGAGGAGACGCCAGCGAAGGCGCGGGCGATCGGGCCGCAGCGACCACCGCATCGCCTGGACGAGCGACGCCGTCGACGACAGTGCGAACACGATCGTCAGCGCGAAGACCGCGATGGTGAGCGGGTGCACGACGCCGATCACGCCGGCATGGAATGCCATCGAGAGGACGCGCGGCGTCGCGACGCACGACAGGCCGGCGATCGCGGGCCACAGCACGAGCGACGGCGGAACGATATGGCGGCGAGTGAGCGCGGAGTACGCGAGCACGCCGGCGGCCCACAGCGGTGAGAGCGAGAGCAGGACCACCGTGAGCGAGAGTGCGAAGTAGCAGACCTGCGCAGGCCACAAGGCCTCGGCCTCGGCGTAGGCGAACCCCATGATCATGATCGGCGTGCCGTCGGCGTTCGTCGTGAAGCGAACCGAGCTGCCACACTCCCACCACGCGCGGTAGCCGCCGTCGGGCGTCGGGAGGAGGCGATAGCTGGCGCCGCGGAGCTCGTTGACGCGAAGGCCACCGGAGACCTCGGTGATCTGCCAGCCGATCAGCGCGCGATCGATGAAGCCGAACAGCTCGTTGCGCGGATTGGCGAGCGCGAAGTAGCTCGCGCCGGGCCGATCGCTCTCGGGCGCGGGCGGGGAGAGCGTCGCCTTGCCTTGCGTCAGGTACGAGTAGAGCAGCGAGCGAACGTCGAAGTAGCCGCGAAACGTGTAGTTCGCGTTCAGGAGCATCACGTAGCCGACGCCGAGCGACGGGAAGTAGCGGATGCTCGAGTGAAACCCGGGCATGCCGCCGTCGTGACCGCGCGCGAACACCGGGTGCGCGACATCGCCGTAGTTCGCAAAGCCGTAGTCGTTGTCGACGTGCGGATAGGGAAGGGTGCCGCTGCGCTCGATGCGGGCGAGGCCCTTCGCCGAGACGATCGGCGGATAGCCGTCGCCGCGCGTGATCCAGAAGTGCACGAGCTTGCCGAGGTCATCGGCGGACGTGAGCAGCGCACCCGCGGGACGGTGGGCGAACAGGCGGAACGGCGTGGTGGTCCCATCCTCGAGGTAGCCGGTCGCGAGCCGCAACCCGAGGTCGCCCGAGCGCGCGAAGTCGGCGTCGACGATGCCCATCGGCGCCAGGATCTCGCGGCGCACGTAGACGTCGAACGGCTCGCCGCTCGCCACCTCGACGGCCCGCGCGGCGAGCGTGAAGCCGACGTTCGAGTAGCCGTGACGTGTCCCCGGGCGCCAGCGGACGATCTTCGAGCGCGGGTTCAGCGCGAGCGCGTCGCGCACCGGGAGTCGCTCGTCATCGGTGAAGACCTCGTTGAACCGGATGTCGTCGAAGCCCGCCGTGTGCTCCATGCACTGCGCGAGCGTGACGGGAGCGACGTCCTCCCACGGATTGACGATGCCGACATCCGGCAAGATCTCGCGCAGCGGTCGGTCGACGTCGAGCTTGCCCTGGTCGGCAAGCCGCATCACGGCGAGCGCGATGATCGACTTCGAGAGCGAGCCGACGCGGAACACGGTGTCGGCGTCCATCGGCGCGCCTGTCTCGCGATCGCGCACACCGACGCCACCGACCCAGATCGGCCCGTCGCGACCGACGAGCGCGATCGCGACCCCGGGGAGATGGTCGCGGGCGAGGATCGCGTCGAGCCGGCGACGAAGCTCCTCGATCGTTCGCGGTGGCGCCGCGACCGCGAGCGACTCGCTCGCCTGCGGCATGTCGTTGTCGATCGCCGACGGTGGACGCGGCAGCGACGGCGCGCACGCGAGGTACGCGTAGACAGCAAGCAGGAGACCCGAGACGATGGCCCGCCGCACCAGCACGGCACGATTCTAACCGAAGCTAGAGATCCTCGCAGCCGCGGCGGCGGGAACGCGAGCTGCACGTCTCGGACACATGAAGAATCTCTTCGGTCGTCGTTCTCGATTCGGTCGCTTCGGCCGCCGATCGAGCGCAATCACACCTCGCCGTGGCGGTATCGCGCTCGGCTCGATTCTCTCGATCATCGCACCGTTCGTCATCCGCAAGCTGATGGCGCGACGCGCACAGCGAGCGTACTAGCGGCCGTCGCAGACCAGTGCTCGGCCGCCGCACGTGTGCGCGGTGTCGTCGCAGTAGTCGCTCGTGCACTCCGAGTCGAGGTTGCACTGCGTGCCGTCGGCCTTCAAGGGCTGGCAGGTCTTCATGCCGGACTGGTCGAAGACGCAATAGAGGCCGCTCGCACAGTCGTCGGTGCACGTCTGGCCCATCGTCGGCACCGGCATGCAGGTGCCGTCGATGTCCGGGGCGCCGTCGGCGCCTTCCTTCTCGCCGACGCAGTAGCCGCTCGTGCACTCGTAGTCCTCGCCGCAGGCGCCGCCGTCGCCGACCTTGGGGATGACGAACGGGCCGCACGCGATCTGCAGGTCGTCGTTCAGGCCCGCGCTGTACTGCGTGCACGTCAGGGCACCGAGCGCTGCGACACAGTCGGCGGCAGCAGCGCCGTCGTACTCGATGCGACCCGCGGCGAGCGACTCCTTGTACTCGGCGACGAGTAGCCCGGTGAGGAGCGCGTTCGAGAACTCGACGCACTCGGCCTCGGTCGAGATCGGATGGCCGTCGTAGCTGATGCCCATGTACTGGGCCATGATCTCGGCATCGGTGCAGCAGTCGAACTGCTGGGCGCAGCTCGTGATCGCGAGCTCCATGCCGAGATCGTCGAGCGGGACGGTGCCGTTCCCGCCGCCGCTGTCATCGCCACCACAGCCAACGAGCAAGACGCAGGCAATAAACTTCTTCATCGATGTTCCCCCGACACCGATCGTACGGAGTGGGCGCCGCCGTGGTGGTTCCCTCACGCTTGCTTAACGACGGCAACCGCTGGCAACGCGTCAGTCGAAGATGTCCATCGCACTTGCGCGGCCCGGGCTGATCGGCAGCACGGTGACCGCGCCGGTCGCCGGATCGATCGATACGAGCTGGCCGGTGCGGCTGGTCGCGTACAGCACACCACCGAACGCGCGCATCTCCTCGATGTGGAGGCCGACGGGCCCGCCGGTGAGCGGGACGGGCGTGCCGAGTGCGCCGCTCTGTGGATCGATCGGGGTGATCGCGATCCCGGTCGCGTCTCGCGAGGTGACGTAGACGGTGGCACCGAGCGGCGCGATGCCGAACGAGCCGCAGCAGGTGAGCGTCGCCGTCGAGAGCCTCGTGAAGGCGCCGGTCGCGGGATCGAGCGAGCCGACCTGGCGGGTGATGCGATCGATGGCGAGGAGATCTGAGCCGGCGCGCGCGATGGAGGGGATCAGCGTCGAGACGGTGATCGGGTCCTCGATCGCCTGGGCGGTCATGTCGATCCGGCCGAAGTGCTGGCTGCGGTCGAGCGCCCAGTAGTCGCCGAGGTCGTCGCGCACCACCGCGGTGTAGCGAACGGCCTGGTTCGTGACCCACGGGATCGGGACGACCTCCATCGCGATCGGATCGACGAACACCGCGAACGACGAGCTGAACGACGAGAACAGGAGCAGCCCGTCGTGCTCGCTCGGTGCATAGCGGAAGCCACGATGGGTCGTCGCGGAGCCGCGACTGTCGATGACGGTGAGCTCGGGCCGGACGAGCGCGCGGCCGGGCGGGGCGGTGAAGCTCAGCTCGGTATCGGATGCGACGTCGACGTCGAGCACCGGAGAACCATCGACGAGGACCTCGACGGTGCCGGCGCCCTCGTCCTGAAAGCCGCTGCCGGTCAGCGTGATGCGGGTCGTGTCGGACGTGTAGAGGACGCGTGCGGGCGAGGTGCTCGTGATCGCCGGCGGCGTGCTGTAACGGAGGAGGCCCGTCGCGATCGCGTTGCCGTTGCGGTTGAGCACGACGACCTCGACATCACCGGCCGTGTCACCGGGCGGGACGACGACGCCGAGCTGGGTGTCGTCGATCTTGCGGACGAGCGGCGCCTCGCGACCACCGATGTAGACGCGGTTCGGCGCCGGTGCAAAGCCGGCACCGCGCAGGATCACCTGGCTGCCACCGCCGAGCGCCGCGTAGGGCGGCTCGGCGCGCTCGAGCGTGGGTGCGACGACGCCGGGGCTCGGGTCGCACGCGGCAAGGAGGACGAGGAGCGCGATCAGCGTCTTCATCGCTCGCCGTACCTCACACCGCGCACGAACGCGTCAGCGCCGAGCGCGGGACCGACCGCGTTCAGCGTGTGGCCGGCCGGCGCGGTGTACGCGCGACAGATGCCGGTCGACGCGTCGAACACCGGCGCCGTGACGGGCGCACCGATCAGGTGGAGCTCGGAGCCCTCCTCCGTCGGGCGCGCGGCGAACACGACCGGCGCACAGCTGACGCGCGGGACCTCGGCGACCAGCATGTCGAGCAGGCAGCCTCGCTGGAAGCGCCACAGCAGCGGCGCCATCGTCTCGGGGAGGCAGCGCGCGGTGTGCGCGACCACCTCGCGCTTGCAATCGGCGCGCATGGCCGAATCGTACAGCCGATCGTCGAGCACGATGAAGTCGCCATCGCCGAGCGTCACGCGCTGGAGGCGCCGGCGGGGGTCGTCCTCGACGGTGCGCTCGAGGATCGGCAAATCGAGCTGTGCGCCGACCTCGTACCCCTGCAGGCCGCCGCTCGCAACCCGCGCGCAGGTCTCACCGCGCGCCTCGTAGAGCGCGCCCGTGTAGGGCGCACCGACCGCGTGGTACGTCGTGCAGCCGGTCGGATCGAGCCGTGCCGCGACGGCGGGCGCGGTTGCGCCGGCATCGACCGCCACCACCGGCGTCGCGCACGTCGCGTCACCGTAGAGCATCGTCGTGACCGCCGTCGTCGGCGCGCAGACGACGCGGCCATCGGCTCGCATCTCCGGGCGACACGCCGCTCCGCGCGCGCGATCCTCGAGCTCGATCGGCAAGCGCAGCCCGTCGTCGGTGACCTGCATCCGCGCGGCGACGTGCTCGCCGCCGACCGACGCCTCGCGCATCACCGCCGGGTTGAACGAGGTACCGAGCGTGTAGTAGGTGAGCTCGGCGGGCGTCGGGAACGGGCCCTCGCACGTGCCGTCGTGCCACTCGTAGTACTCGGTCACCACATCGCGCGGCTGACCCGCGGAGTACACGACGGCCGGCAGGAGCTCGTCGCCGACGCGATCGTGGCCGACGAAGTGCGTCGGCTCGGCGAGCGGCGCGTTCGTGGCGCGGCCGACGGCGGTCGCGCAGGCCGCGTCGATGTAGAGCGCGTCCTCTGCGAACGGCACGCAGCGCGTCGTGCCGTCGACGTACCTCTGCGGTGCGCAGCGTGCGTGCATCTCGACATCATAGAAGCTGTGCGGCTCGACCTGCTCGGTGCCGTCCTCGAACCGGTACCGCTCGAGCTTGAGACGCGTGCCGCTCTGCGGCTCGAGCGTGGTGTCGACGCGGATCTCGTCACCACACGCGGCGAGTGCGAGCACGAGCAGCGCGCGCCTCACGGGATGTACTCCACGCCGATCGACGGGAAGATCGGCAGGCCGTTCGTGAAGCGCTGGCGCGAGAAGTCGGTGTTGTAGGTGACGCCCTCGGGGTTCTTGCGGTTGAACACGTTCTGGAGATCGATGTAGAGGTTCAGGACGCCCCACGGCCTGCGCCACGCGCGATCGATCCGGACATCGAGCTGATAGAAGTCCGGCAAGCGCGTCGACAGCACCGCACCGTCGACAGGGACCCAGTCACCGCTCGCATCGATGTACGCGCCGGCGACCGGCGTGTATGGATTGCCGGTCGTGTAGCGCGCGCGTCCACCGACACGCCAGTGCTTGCCGAGCGCGGTCGAGCCGACGAGCGTGAGCGAGTG
>JAEWJO010000702.1 GCA_023386455.1 Pseudomonadota bacterium
GCGCGAGCGCGGGCTGCGCGAGGAGGCCGATCGCGAGCTCGCCGATCATGCCGGGCGCGGTGAGCGGCGCGGCGAGCACGACCTCGAGGCGCGCGCGCAGACCTTCGCTCGCGACGATCTTCGGCGACGTGCGCGCGAGCGCGACGAGCAGGCGCACGAACGTGTCGCGATCGGCCTCGCGCAGGCGGGTCAGCACGCGGCGACCGAGCTCGCGTCGCTCCGACGACGGCGGCAGCGCCTGCGCGAGCTCGAACAGCGCGATCGCCGCGGATGCGGGCGCGAGCCAGTCGAGATCCGCGAGCAGGCCGTCGGTGAGCGCGGTGCGCGTCGCGAGCAGCAGCTGATCGGCGGCGATGCCCTCGAGCGGTGCGGGCTCGCGCTCGGCGATCGACGCGAGCATCGCGAGACCCTGGCGCGTGACCTGACGGCGCTCGTCGAGGTTCGCGAGCTCGTGCACGCTCGCAAACGCGGCAAGGTATGACCTGCCCGTCCCCATCACTCTCCATCGTACCGCTGCTAGGGGCCGGGCGTGAGGTCGGACGCGCCGAGCGTCTCCTTATAGAAGACCTCTCCACCCACACCTACACCCGAAAAGGTGAGCTGGTCGCCGTCGATGTCGACGAGGCCGAAGTTGTAGCGCTCGCCGCGGAACAGCACGCCCGGCGGCGCCGCGCCCGGCATCCCGATCCCGCGCGCGAGCGGCCCGACCTGGAACTCGCGGATCCCGCGGTCGTGGCGGTGCGCGGCGAACCAGTGCTGATCGGCGCTGACGACCAGGACGCCCGGCACGCCGGTGAGCGCGTCGTACAGGAGCGCGCGCTCGGTGAGGTAACCGATCCAGTGATCCAGGCCCGTGTTGCCGAAGTCGAGCGGCACGCTCGTGAACACGAGCTTGAATGTCGCGGTCGAGCGCCGGATCGCATCGACGAGCCACGCGCGCTGGACCTGCCCCAGCATCGTCTTGTTCGCGTCGTCGGGCGCGGCGTTCGCGCTGCGATAGCGCCGGCAATCGAGCAGGAAGCACTCTACGCCCTTGCCCCACCGCCACGAGCGGTACTTGACGTCCGGCGCGCCGCGCAGCGGGAAGAACTCGTCCCACGCCTGCATCGCCGCGGCATAGCGGCTCGCCTCGGCGGTGCGCCGCGCCTCGTCCCAGTCGTTGCGGAACTCGTGGTCGTCGTAGATCGCGCGCACACCGACCGCGCGCAGCATCGCGCGCACGTGAGGCGACGTCCGCGCCGCGGCATGGCGCGCGCGATACTCCTCGACGGTATCTGCAGGCGGACCGTTGTCGGTGTAGGGGAAGTCGCCGAGCGAGATGTAGAGATCGGGGCTCGCTGCCGCGACCTGCTCCATGATGTCGCTCTCGAACTCGGGGCTCGGATCGATGTCGGCCGAGATCGCGAATCGGATCGGTCGCGGATCGTCCGGAGCCGGCGCGGTGCGCGCGTGATGGACGATGCGCGCGCCGGTGTCGGTCATGATCGTCACCTGATACGCGGTGCCCGGCGCGAGCTCGCCGACCTCGATCGCGGCACGCTGCGCGTCGTCGAGCTCGGCCGCGGCGGTCGTCACGATCGTGTCGGCGGTGCGGATCTCGATCGCGACGCTGCGCGCGGTCGCAGACCACACCGCGACGACGAGCGAATCGGCTTCGGGCTCGAGGATTGCCGTGGCGTGACGCGCACCTGTGTCGGCCTCGCCCTCGTTGTCGCCGCACCCGAGCGCGAGCGAGGCGGCGCCGAAACACCCCAGCTTGAGGAGGTCTCGGCGAGATGGCGTTAGCCGATACATGCCCGCCGGTCAGCGTAGCCGTCGTTTACTCCGACCGCCATGATGAGGGCGTCGGTCGTGCTCTGGATCTGCCTCGCGGGTTGCGCGTTCGAGCACGGCTCGCTCGGCGGCGCGGGCGACGACGATCCGGGCTCGGGCTCGGGCTCGGGCTCCGGCTCGGGCTCCGGCTCGGACCCGGACAAGGATACCGACGGCGACGGCATCGGCGACGCGACCGATGATTGTCCCTCGGTCGCCAACGTCGATCAGCGCGATCACGACGACGACGGCCGCGGCGATGCATGCGACGGCTGCCCTCACCTCGCGGATGCCGCGGCCGATGCGGATGGCGATGGCGTCGGCGACGCGTGCGATCCGCATCCGTCGGAGTCCGGCGATCGCATCGCGTTCTTCGAGGGCTTCTACGATCCGATCGCCTGGCACCAGGTGATCGGACCCGGGACGTGGCAGCAGACGAGCGGCGAGATCCGGCAGACGCAGCTCGCCGAGCCGTCTCAGCTCGTGCGCGACGACAACCCGAACCCGGGCACGGTGTTCGTCGATGCGCGCGTGCGGATCAACGCGGTGTCGCCGGATGGCTCGCAGCGCCGCTCCGCCGGCGTCGTCCTCGGCTACGGCGATCCGAAGCACTACTTCTTCTGCGGTCTCGCCGCCGCCGCGCAGGGCAGCGAGATCAACGTCGGCGAGGTCTACACGGATTTCTGGGGGACCGCACAGTACAGCTATGCACCGGGCGCGTTCGCCGCGTCGATGTCGGGCGACTGGCTGACGATCCAGGCGCGAACGCGCACCGCGGACGGGACGACGAGGATCGAGTGCAACAGCCGCCGCGCCGAGGTCACCGGTACCGCGACGTTCTCGACCGACGCGCGCGCCTCCGGCGACATCGGCGTCCGCACCAACGGCACGGATGCGAGCTTCGACTACGTCTTCGTCGTCGAAGTTCCTGCGTCGTCCTCGTAGGCTGCGCAGTCGCGCACACGTGAGTACGCGGTGGGCACGAGACGTGCTCCTCGTCAGGATATGCAGCCGCACAAGGAACACCGACCCCGCAAGCAGAACGCGCTGAACGCGATGCGTGATGCGAGCCGATTGCCCCAGCCCTCGATCGTCGACATCGATCCCGAGGATCCGGCGCAGCTCCTCGACGACGCCGGCCAGTTCAGCGTCATCGACGTCGAGCTCGAGGTCGAGGCGCAGCCGGAGGCGGAGGCGGAGGCGGACATGGATCTCGCCGCGATCGAGGCCGAGGGCGACGAGACCGAGGTCGACGACAACGCGCCGCCGATCGAGACGCCGGCCGAGACGACCGCCGACGCGTACGCCGCCGACGCTGACGACACGGGCGATCTGTACGGCGTGCATCAACCGCCGGCCGAGGATCGCAATCCCGAGCTCACCGCCGACACCGAGCAGTTCGTCGATGCCGACCTCGGCGAGAACTGGCTCGAGACGCTCGGCAAGCGCGCGGCCGAGTCGGGAGCGACCGCCGAGCACGACGTCGACGTCCTCGACGACAGCGACGAGCATGCCGGACACCACTCCACCGAGAGCGGCGATCGACCGGTCGCCGACAAGGGCTCCGGCGGCAAGGGCGGGCTCTAGCCAGCGCGCGGGTCGGCGTGTGAATGTTCACCCGTGAAGATCGAAACGCTCGAGCTCGCCGGCCTGACGACGCGCATCGTCGGAGATGGCCCACTCACGATCGTGCTGCTCCATGGCTTCGGCGCGCCCGGCGACGACCTCGTCGCGCTCGCGCAGTTCTTCGGCGTGCCGGCGCGCTACGTGTTTCCGGCGGCGCCGATCGAGCTCGGCGGCCTCTATGGCGACTCGCGCGCGTGGTGGCACCTCGACCTCATGAAGCTCGAGCAGGAGCTGCGCACCGGCGCGCTTCGCGATCGCCGCGGCGAGGTTCCCGAGGGTCTCGCCGAGGTCCGCGCGCAGCTGAACGGTCTGCTCGGCGAGCTGAAGGCGCGCTACGCGGTGAGCGACGACAAGCTCGTGCTCGGCGGGTTCTCGCAGGGCGCGATGCTGGCGCTCGATGTCGCGCTCCACCGCGACACCGCGCCGGCGGGCGTGCTCCTCATGTCGGGCACGCTGATCGCGGAGTCGGAGTGGACCCCGCGCACGAGCAAGCTAGCCGGTGTGCCGATCATGCAGTCACACGGCCGCATGGACTCGCTGCTGCCGTTCGCGATCGCCGAGGTGCTGCGCGACAAGCTCACCGAGGCCGGCGCGAAGGTCGACTTCGTGCCGTTCAACGGCGCACACGAGATCCCGCAGGTCGTGCTGCAGAGCGCGTCGAAGCTGCTGCAGTCGCTCTGACTACTGGCAGACGACCGCGGTCAGATCGAACGTGTCGAAGAAGAACGACGTGGGGTCGGTGATGTCGTTCGTCGACGTCATGCGGACGCGCACCGTCTGACCCGAGAGGTTCGCCGCGAACGTCTTGGAGAACGGCGTCCACGCGGTCTTCGTCGTCAGGTTCGACGCCGTCAGGATCGTCTCGATCGGCGTGCCGTTCGTCTGCGTCAGCGCGAGCGTCATCGTGTCGTACGCCGTCGTCGTCGGCAGCTCCGAGGAGCGGACGTCGTACTGACCCGTGATCGTCAGCTGCGTCGTGCCCATCGGAATCGCGATGTCCTGATAGGCGCCGTCCGTCACCGACGTGACGAAGTACTCCTCGCCCGAGAGGCCACCGAGCCACACCTTGTACGGTGCCGAGTGCTCGGGCACGCCGTCGTCGGCGGTGACGAGCGGGTATGCCGCGTCGAAGGGCTGCTGTACCCAGCCGGTCCCCACCGGCGCGAGATCGAACGCCGGGTTCGCGAGAAGCTGGCGGTTCATGTTCACGCACTGGTATGCGTCCGGCGCCGCGTCGGTCGGGTTCACCGTCTGCGCATCCGTGCGCGCGTCGACCGGGCCCTCGATCTGGCCGTCGAGGTAGACCTTCGCGTCGTTCGGGTTGCCGGGGTCGGCGTCGACCGGCGCACCCTGGCGGGCCTGGGCGCAGGCACCCAGAAGACAGGCGGCGACCGAAACAACGACAACCCTCATGGCGACCGTGATTATCTCGGGCGCCACGAAGGGTTCAACGACTATTTCGCAGGCTAGACCGCCGTCCCGGCCATCGCCCGCCGGGCGGCCGCCGCCGCGGGGCGCCAGCCACCCCGCAGGACCCGGAGCCAGAACACCGAGGCCCCGACGACAATCTCGATCGCCAAGCCGATCCAGCCACCTACGGCCCCGAGCCCCAGGTGGACGCCGAGGATCCAGGTCAGCGGCGGGGTGGTCAGCCAGGACGTGATGATCCCCACGACCGCGGCGTAGCGGACGTCACTCGCCCCCCGCAGGACGCCCCGGGCGATGACGTTCGCGGCATCCGCGACCAGGAACGCGAGGCTGACGTGGACCAGCATCGTCGCCCGATCGGCCAGCGCCGTGTCGCCGGCCGACATCGACCGTGCGATCAGGTTGCCGAGCACGGCGTAGCCGACGAGGCAGAGCGACGAGTAGGCCGCACCGATCGTGAGCGCACGTCTCGCGACGCGCGGCACGAGCACGTCCTTGCCCGCTCCGACCGCCTGACCGACGAGCACGGCCGCCGCCTCGGCGAGCGCGTGCGCCGGCAGGAACGACACGTTCACCAGGTGGAGCACCATCTGATGAGCCGCACCGTCGACCGCCGACATCCGCGCGACGAGCACCGTGAGGATCAAGAACGAGCCGACCTCCATGATGAACTGCAGGCCGTTCGGGACGCCCTGCGCCCACACCTCGCGCGCGGCATTGCGCGGCCGCAGGATCCGCTGCAGCCCGATCTTCTTCAGCTCCGCGCGCATCGGCCACGCGAGCACCGCGAGCTCGGTGATGTTGCCGGCGATCGTCGCGACCGCGGCGCCGCGCACGCCCCAGTCGAGGACGAGGATGAGCACGACGTCGAGCGCGATGTTGACGGCGTTGCCGGCGAGCGACGCACGCATCGGCGATTTGCTGTCGCCGACGCCGTACCTCGCCTCGCGCAGCGCCGCATAGACGAGCACGAGCGGCGCGCCGAGCGAGCGGATCGTCAGGTACTCCGCGGCGAAGTGACCGGCGCGCGGCGAGGCGGAGAGCCGTTCGAGCAGCGGCGCGACGAGGTGGCCAGCGATCGATGCGGTGACACCGAGCGCGACCGCGATCGCGATGGCGGCGCCGACGAGATCGGGGATGCGATCGGTGCGGCCCGCGCCGACGGCTTGCGAGACGAGCGTCTTCGCGCCGCGGAGCAGGCCGATCCCGAAGCAGACGAGTGCAAAGCCGACGACGCCGGCGAGTCCGACGCCGGCGAGCTCGTCGGCGCCGACCTGCGCGACGAACGCCGTCGACGCGAGGGTCATGGTGGAGAACGAGACCATCGAGACCGTGATCGGCCACGCCAGGCGCAGCAAGGCGCGCCCGGGTCGATCGGACCAGGTCAAGGAGGAGGGACTGACTGTGGATGCAAGAGCAGACATGACGGGCGACTCCAAGAAGCCCGTTCTTCAGTTCGCCGAAACGAAGAAGGGCTCCTGGGTTCAGAACCGAGGAGCCCGCGGCGGAGGGTTGTTCTCGATCAGCGCATCGAGCCTCTGCCACCGCGGGCGTTGCCACCATCGACGATGACCATCGTCGGGTACTGGCGGCACTTCTGCGTGGGGGCGAGGCTCATCGACAATGCTCCGATTCCTTCGAACACTCTCGCGCACGCGCCCGCGATCCGTCAAGCATCGTGTTCGAACGGCGACAAAGTAGTGCAGGTGATCGAAATCGGATCAGCGCATGTCGCAGGTGTCGCGGCAGAACGCAGGAACCGCGCTGAATGCGGCACGGCCGGGAATGGTGCGAGGGGTCCGGAGGTTGACAGGCCGCACGTAACTATTAACGTCCCCACCACTTCCTCCAATGGCAGACGCAACGACACTCCAATCCCGGTTCACCACGCTCAAGACGGAAGTCGGCAAGGTCCTGGTCGGCCAGGACGACATGCTGCACCGACTGTTGCTCGGACTGCTCGCGGGCGGCCACGTACTCCTCGAGGGAGTCCCGGGCCTCGCGAAGACGCTGGTCGTCCGGACGCTCGCGGACGCGCTCGAAGGCACGTTCTCGCGCATCCAGTTCACGCCGGACATGCTGCCGGGCGACGTCGTGGGTACGCAGATCTACAACCCGCGCGAAGGTACGTACACGGTCAAGAAGGGGCCGGTGTTCGGCAACTTCATCCTCGCGGACGAGATCAACCGCGCTCCCGCGAAGGTGCAGGCCGCGCTGCTCGAGGCGATGCAGGAGCGCCAGGTCACGCTCGGTGACTCGACGTTCAAGCTGACCGAGCCGTTCCTCGTGCTCGCGACGCAGAACCCGATCGAGCAGGAGGGCACGTATCCGCTGCCCGAGGCGCAGCTCGACCGCTTCATGCTGAAGATCAAGGTCGGCTATCCGACCAAGGACGACGAGCTCAAGATCATCGATCGCATGGCCGGCGCCGGCAGCGAGCCGACCGCATCGAAGGTGATGACGTGCGACGAGATCCTCGCGGCGCGCGAGGTGGTCCGCAAGGTCTTCGTCGACGACAAGGTCAAGCGCTACGCCGTCGACGTCGTCGCCGCGACGCGCGATCCGAAGGCGTCGGGCCTTCCCGCGCTCGCGCCGCTGATCGACAACGGCGCGTCGCCGCGTGCATCGATCGCGCTCGTCAAGGTCGCGAAGGCGCAAGCGCTGCTCTCGGGCCGCGACTACATCTCGCCGCACGACGTGAAGACGATCGCGCACGACGTCCTCCGCCACCGCCTCCTCGTCAGCTACGAGGCCGAGGCGCAGGGCAAGACGACCGACCACGTGATCGCGCAGATCCTGGAGAACGTCCCGGTCCCGTAAGGCGAGGTCGTCATGCTCCCTGCGGAAATCGCGCAAGCGGTCAAGCGCATCCAGTTCATCACCGGTCGCCACGTGTCCGACGTGATGGCCGGCGCATACCTGTCCGTGTTCAAGGGTCGCGGCATGGAGTTCGACGAGGTGCGGCCCTACGTACCCGGCGACGACATCCGCGCGATCGACTGGAACGTCACCGCGCGCACCGGCGAGCCGCACATCAAGCGGTTCGTCGAGGAGCGCGAGCTGACCGTGATGCTGCTCGTCGACGTGTCGGCGTCGCAGGACTTCGGCTCGGGCCGGCGCAGCAAGCTCGAGGCGGCCGTCGAGCTGTCGGCGCTGCTCGCGATGAGCGCGGTCGAGAACGGCGACAAGGTCGGCCTCTTGCTGTTCCACGGCGGTGCGGACCTCTACATCCCGCCGCGCAAGGGCGGCAAGCACGCGCTCCGCGTCGTTCGCGAGGTCCTCGCCCGCGGCCAGGGCGTCGCCGCCGGCCCGCTCGCGAAGCCACTGCTGCCGCAGTTCGTGCGCAAGTGGTTCAAGAAGCTGCAGGACGCGACGCGCGATCAGCCGCGCCGGTCGACGAGCATCTCCGCCGCGCTCGAGTTCTGTCGCCAGGTGCTGCCGCGCCGCGCGGTGCTGTTCTTGATCTCCGACTTCATGGACGAGGGCTACCTGCAGGTGCTCCGTCACGCGAACCGCAAGCACGATGTCGTCGCCGCGCTGATCACCGATCCGCGCGAGGCCGCGATGCCACCCGCCGGACTCGTCACGCTCGAGGACGCCGAGTCGGGCACGACGCGCCTCGTCGACACGCGCAGCCAGGCGTTCCGCGACGACCTCGCGGCGCGCGCAGAGGCGCGCCAGAAGGACCTCAAGGATCAGCTGCGCGCGACCGGCATGGACC
>JAEWJO010000716.1 GCA_023386455.1 Pseudomonadota bacterium
ACGGTGACGTGCGCGACGAACAGCGCATCGTCGTCGTCGACCTCCTCGTCGCGCGTCGGCCACACGAGCCGGGCGGGGCGCGCGCGGCTGATCTCGGGAGGGCGAGGGGGTGCGGGTACCTCGTCGGCCACCCTCACGCCGCCGCCATCCCCGAAACCAATTCCCGTGCCCGTGCCCGTGCCCGTGCCCGTGCCCGTGCCCGTGCCCGTGGCGCCGCCCGCCGACGCAGCATCCTCGACGCGCATCGACACCTGCTCCCACGCATCCGCCGATCGCCTCGGCGCGGCGCTCGCGCGGCGTGCGGCCGGTTGCGCGCCGCCGCCACCGCCGCCCTTCACCGCGGGCTCCTCGACGAGCACGACCTCGGTCGGTACGTCGGTCTTCATCGCCGCGACCGGCACCGGATCCGGAGCGGCGGCCGGCACGGCGGTGCCGCGCGAGCCGGCGAGCAGCGCGACCAGGAGCGCGTGCACGACGATCGAGGCGACGACCCACCGCACGCCCTCATGATGCCGCGCCTCGCGGTGCTCCGGGACTCACTGTTGCTGCCGCCCCGAGGCGCCGGCGTCGCCCTGGGACACCTCGTCAGTACGTTGAAATCGTTGGGGTACCGGGAACGTAACGAACTGTTGAGCGACTAGACACGCCTGGCGAGAGGGGCACACTGGAGCCCTCAGATGTGGCTCATCAGGACGGCGCTGCGGCGCCCCTACACGTTCGTCGTGATGGCGATGCTCATCGCGCTCGGCGGCGTGCTGTCGGTTCGCAAGACGCCGACCGACATCTTCCCGACGATCGACATCCCGGTCATCTCCGTCCTGTGGAACTACGGCGGCCTCGCGCCGGACCAGATGGAGAAGCGCGTCACGAACGGCTTCGAGCGGTTCCTCACGACGATCGTCAGCGACATCGACCACGTCGAGAGCCAGACGCTGACCGGCCGCGCGATCATCAAGGTCTACCTGCAGCCCGGCGCCGACGTCGCGAAGGCGATCGCACAGACGACGGCGATCGCGCAGAGCGCGGTGCGCCAGATGCCACCGGGCGCGGTGCCGCCGCTCATCATGCAGTACAGCGCGACGAGCGTGCCGATCATGATGCTCGCGCTCGAGACCGACTCGCTGTCCGAGCAGCAGCTCTTCGACTACGGCATCAACTTCGTCCGCTCGGAGATGTCGACGATCCCCGGCGCGCAGATCCCGTATCCGTACGGCGGCAAGCAGCGCCAGGTGATGATCGACATCGATCCACGCCGGCTCTACGGCCTCGGTATGTCGCCGCGCGATGTCCAGGTCGCGCTCTCCGAGCAGAACGTCGTCCTGCCGACCGGCACCGCGAAGCTCGGCACGAACGAGTACCCGGTGCTCCTCGACTCGACGCCCGACACGCTCGAGGAGCTGGCGAACATGCCGGTGAAGACGGTGAACGGCCGCACGATCTACGTGCGCGACGTCGCCAACGTTCGCGACGGCAGTATCCCGCAGACGAACATGGTCCACGTCGAGGGCCACCGCTCGGTGCTGATGGTGATCCTGAAGAATGGCGATGCGTCGACGCTCGACGTCGCCGACCGCGTGAAGGCAGCGATCCCGAGGGCGCTCGACCGGCTGCCGGCCGAGGCGCGCGGCCACCTGACCGTCAAGGTGCTGTTCGATCAGTCGGTGTTCGTGCGCGCGTCGATCGAAGGCGTCGTGCGCGAGGCGCTGATCGCGGCCGGCCTCACCGGCCTCATGATCCTGCTGTTCCTCGGCAGCTGGCGGTCGACGCTGACGGTCATCGTCTCGATCCCGCTGTCGATCTCGTTCTCGCTGATCATGCTGCACGCGCTCGGCTACACGCTGAACGTCATGACGCTCGGCGGCCTCGCGCTCGCGGTCGGCGTGCTCGTCGACGACGCGACCGTCGCGATCGAGAACATCCACCGCAACATCGGCCAGCGAAAACCGTTCGTCCAGGCGATCATCGACGGCGCCCAGCAGATCGCGCTGCCGGCGCTCGTGTCGACTCTGTGCATCTGCATCGTGTTCGCGCCGATCGCGTTCCTCACCGGCGCCGCGAAGTCGCTGTTCGTGCCGCTCGCGCTCGCGGTCGTGTTCGCGATGCTGATGTCGTACCTGCTGTCGCGCACGCTCGTGCCGACGATGGTCCGCTACCTGCTCGCGCGCGAGGCGATGAACCACCACAAGCCGAACGCGTTCATGGTTCGGTTCGACCGCGCGTTCGACCGGCTCCGCCACGGCTACGGCCGCTGGCTCGCATGGGCGCTGAAGCACCGCGCATTCGCGGTCACCGCGTTCGCGATGTTCGTCGCCGCGTCGCTCGCGCTGTTCCCGATGATCGGCCGCGACTTCTTCCCGAGCGTCGACGCGGGTCTCATCAAGCTGCACGTCCGCGGTGCGCCGGGCACGCGCATCGAGGAGACCGAGAAGCGCATCGCCGCGATCCAGCGCACGATCCGCGGCGTCATCCCCAAGCGCGACCTCGACTCGATGATCGACATCGTCGGGACGCCGTACTCGAGCATCAACCTGTCGCTCAGCGAAGGCGCGCTGATCTCGTCGGCGGATGCCCAGATCATGATCTCGCTCAAGCCGGGCCACGCCGCGACGGAGGACTACATCCGGTCGCTGCGCGCGACGCTGAGGAAGCTCTATCCCGAGACGACATTCTTCTTCCTCGCACCCGACATCTCGACCCAGGTGCTGAACTTCGGCCTCGCGGCACCGATCGATCTGCAGATCGTCGGCCCGATCGGCAGCGAGGACAAGACGCTCGCGTTTGCCGAGCAGGTGCGCGAGGCGGTCGAGAAGGTGCCCGGCGCCGTCGACGTCCACCTCGCGCAGGTGAACAAGGTCCCCGAGCTCGAGATCAGCGTCGATCGCACGATGGCGCACCAGGCCGGCCTGTCCGAGCGCGAGGTCGCCAGCGATCTCCTGGTCTCGCTCGCGTCGAGCGGCCAGACCGCCCCGACGTACTGGATGGACAAGCGCGGCGTGCAGTACCTCGTGTCGGTGCAGACGCCGCAGTACTCGATCGATTCGATCGACGCCCTGAAGGCGACACCGATCTCGACGGGCAACGGCCCACCGCAGACGCTCGGCAACCTCGCGACGATCAAGCGTACGACCGGCGCCGAGAACGTCACGCACAGCAACATCAAGCGCACGTTCGACGTCCAGGCGAACGTGGCCGACACCGACCTCGGCTCGGTCACCGACCGCGTTCGCGAGATCGTCACGACGATGCAGAAGAAGGCACCGCCGGGGACGCGCATCTCGCTCAAGGGCCAGGCCGAGAGCATGGACAGCTCGTTCGACGGCCTGCGCTCGGGCCTCGCGTTCGCGATCGTCCTCGTCTACCTGCTGATGGTCGTGTTCTTCCAGAGCTGGCTCGACCCGTTCATCATCCTGATGGCGTTGCCGGGCGCGCTCGCGGGCATCCTGTGGATCCTGTTCCTGTCCGGCACGACGCTGTCGGTGCCGGCGCTCGTCGGCGCGATCATGTGCGTCGGCGTCGCGACGGCGAACTCGATCCTCGTCGTGTCGTTCGCGAACGAGCAGCGCGGCGCCGGTCGCGATGCCCGCTCCGCGGCGCTGGCGGCGGGCATGACGCGGCTCCGTCCCGTGATGATGACCGCGCTCGCGATGATCATCGGTATGATCCCGATGGCGATCGGGCTCGGCGAGGGCGGCGAGCAGAACGCGCCGCTCGGCCGCGCGGTGATCGGCGGCCTCGGCCTCGCGACGCTGACGACCTTGTTCTTCGTTCCCGTGATGTACAGCTTGCTCCGGCGCAAGCCACCGAAGGCAGTTGAGCTATGACGCAGCAGACAGACGACCTGGGCTTCGAGCTTCCGCCGCCGGCGCAGAGCTCTCGCGGACGCGTGCTCGTGGTGCTCGTGGTGCTCGTCGCTGCCGCGTTCGCGTTCGGCTACTTCCAGCACAAGAAGGCGCGCGGGGACGCGCCATTCGTCGCGCACGAGATGGGGCCGGTCCGCGTCGAGACGTTCAAGGCGAAGGTGCTCGCGAGCGATCACGCACTCGCGCTACCCGGCGTCGTGAAGCCGCTCGAGGAAGCGAAGATCTACTCGCGCAGCTCCGGCTACGTCCGCAAGTGGCTCGTCGACATCGGCGACAAGGTCAAGGAGGGCCAGGTGCTCGCCGAGATCGATACGCCCGAGCTCGACGCGCAGCTCGCCCAGGCGCGCGCGCAGCTCGCGTCGTCGCGCGCGGCGGTGAAGCAGGCGATCGCGCAGCGCGACTTCTCCAAGTCGAACTCTGCGCGCTTCGAGACGCTCGCCGACCAGAAGCTCGTCGCGAAGGGCCAGGTCGAGCAGCAGCAGGCCCAGGCGGCCACCGACGAGGCAACGCTCGCCGCGGCCGAGTCCAACGTCGTCGCGCAGGAAGCGAACGTCCGCCGGCTCCTCGAGCTGCAGGGCTTCGCGAAGGTGACCGCGCCGTTTGCCGGCACGATCACGGAGCGCACGATCGATCGCGGCTCGCTCGTCGGCGAGGGCGGCGCGACCCCGATGTTCACGCTCGTCGCGACCGATCCGGTCCGCGTCTTCGTCGACGTCCCGCAGAGCGTCGCGCCGAGTGTCCAGAACGGCGCGGACGCGGCCGTCACCGTGCGCGAGTACGGCGGCCGTGCATTCGCCGGCAAGGTGACGCGCAGCTCGGGCTCGCTCGATCCCGAGCTCCACACGATGTCGACGGAGATCCAGATCCCGAACAGCGACAACGCGCTGTTGCCCGGCATGTACGTGCAGGTCGCGCTGACGCTGCCGGTCCCGCATCGCGTGCTCGAGGTGCCGGCGACCGCGCTCTACACCGATGCGCAGGGCGTTCGCGTCGCGACCGTCGACGCGCAGAACAAGGTGAAGTTCGTGCAGGTGACGATCGAGCGCGATACCGGCGCGACGATCTGGGTCGCGACCGGCCTGACCGGCGACGAGCGCATCATCAAGATCGCCGTGCCCTCGCTGCTCGACGGCGATCCCGTCGAGGTCGCTGCGCCGGTCGACGCCGGGTCCGCCCGGAAGCCGTGAACGTGGACGGGGTCGGCCCCGTTCACGCGCGCGCCCACGACCGCCCTCTTTCTAACTTAGAACAGCTCGCGCTGGTTCGGGTTGCCGAGCGGGGCGATACAGCTCGCGTCATCGATCTGGCCCGAGCTCATCCGCGTCGACACGGTGTCGGCGCGCCAGTCGAGCAGCGGCTCGCCGATCGCGAGCAGCGCGATCGCACGATCGGGCGCGAGCTTCGGATCGAGCCACGCGTCGAACGCGGCGGGCCGCATCACGATCGGCATCGCAGCGCGGACGCGCGTGACGAGCGGCGGGCCCATCAGGATCGCGAAGCTCGCGATGCCGTCCTCGTTCACCGTCCACACGCCGGCGAACGCGACGACGCAGCGCGGCTCGGGGTGAAACCAGATCGGCTGCTTGAGCTCGCGCCACGCATAGCAGCCGTCCGCGAACACCAGGCAGCGCTGCTTCTTGAACGCGTCCCGCAGCTGCGGCGTACCCGGCACCGCCTCGTAGGGCGCCGCGTGGATCATCGGCGCGCGCTTGCCGCCGTGACCGCGCCAGCGCGGCAGGACTCCCCAGCGCAAGGGGGCGATTTCATGGGCTCCTTGCCGGGTCAGGCCGACCGGGGCGTCCTGGCCAGGGACGATGTTGAATCGCTGCGCCGCCGTCAGCGTGTAGTGCAGGTCGCCACGCATGCCGCTCGTAGAGCCTAGCTCCCGGCGATCGGGCCGTCAGAGTGGCGTGATATGGCGGGCCATGGAGCGATTCCCACGCGGCTCGATCCCTCCGGCCAGCTTTCGCGCGATCGCGACGGTCGCACCGACCGCCGTGTCGAAGCCTCCCGAGGTCGCCGTGCCGACCCACGTCGATGCGGCCGGCTCGCAGGCCACCGAGGTGACGACCTCGGTGAATCCTGCAGACGACGTCGTGAAGCAGTGCGACCTGTCGACCACGTGCCCGAACTGCAGCTCGCAGATGCAGCCCGAGCATGCCCACTACAGGTGCGGTGCATGCGGTTATCGCGATTCATGCTGCTTCTGACGACCGCATTGGTCTGACTGGTCGCGGGGCGAGACTGAGAGTTCCTCCGTCGGAGCGAACGGGGAGAACTGTTTCACCGACACCGCCCTCATTTTCGGCCAAGCTTGGTCGAACAGGGGGACAATGAAACCGATGGATCTGGGACGACCGGTGGGGGTCGCTCATCCGCCGTTCATCATTGCTGCGATGGATTGTCGAGAGCTGGGAACTCTCGACAGGGCCCTCGCCGCCGTCGATGCAGCGGCCGATAGCCTCGTCGACGCGATCAAGCTGGCGCGCATGCCGTGGGCATGGACCGCCAAGCTCATCGCGCGCGCGGAGGCCCGCAATCTCATGCTGCTCGCGCCCGCGCTCGACGAGGACGCGATCACGCGCCTCGACTGGCTCGGTGCCTCGGCGTTTTATCTCGTGTTCGACTGGTCGGATCTCGATCTCGTCGCGAGCGCGGCGCGAACCGGCAAGCCGCTCGTGTTGCAGGTGGGGACCGCATCCGAGGACGAGCTGGCGGAGGTCGTCGCGACCGTGCACGCGAACGGCACCGGTGGCATCGCGCTCGTGCAGTCGGTGATCGACGTCGACCTCGAGGGCCTCGATGCGCTGCGCACGCACGGCTCGGTCGTCGGGATCGCCGATCGCTCGGCGGGTCCCGCGATCGCGGAGGCCGCGGTCACGCGCGGTGCGAGCATCGTCGAGAAGCGCTTCGCGTTGCCGCGCGAGGGTCGGCTCCTGTGTCCGTCCGAGGTCTCGGCGGTCGTGCGCGGTTGCGAGCAGGCGTGGGCCTCGCTCGGCGACGACCGGCACTGGACCGTCAACTAGCGCGTCGCGCTAGACTGGGCGCGTGAATCATCCGCGCATGACGTCGGGGGGACGCCGGATGGCGTTCTTCATCGGTGTGATCATCGCGTTCATGCTGCCGAAGCGCGTCGAGTGCGGTTATCCCGACGCGCAGTGCTCGCACTTCGTCGGCCGCGAGCAGTGCACGCCGTACGAGGTCGAGCCATGGGGCTTCTACCTCATCGAGAAAGTCGCGCATCGCGACGTCGGCTTCGCGTACTCGCACGACGACGACTGCCATTAGGAGTCCGTCGCACGGCCGGCTGGCGTGAATGTGGCAACGCCTCCACGTGGAGGCGGACATGTCCAAACTAACGAGTTTCCCCGGCGGACTCCTTCTCGGTGCCGGGCTCATGTACCTGCTCGATCCGGTACGTGGAAAGCGGCGGCGGCGGCGGATCGAAGAAGTCGTGCGCCATGCCGAGCGCGCCGAGCGCAGACTCCTCACGAAGGCAGCATCTGACGCGCAGAACCGCGTGCACGGTCTGGTGGAGCGCGTACGGCACCTGCCGGCTACGGATGCTTCGGACGAGGTGATCGAGCAACGCATTCGTGCGCGCATCGGCCACATCACGATGCATCCGGGCGCGATCGACATCGCGGTCGTCGATCGGCGCGTGATCCTGCGCGGCGCGGTCCTTCGCGACGAGGCGCCCCAGATCCTGACGTGCGTGCGCACGACCTCCGGCGTCCGCGAGGTGCTCGACCGGCTCGAGCGGCACGACAGCCCACTCGGGGTGCCGGCGCTGCAAGGCGGCCGGGCGCGCAATGCGCGTGGCGCGTGGAACCCGACGCTGCAGGCCGGCGCCACCGGCGCGGGCACGCTGATGCTGATGTACGGCATGCTGCTGCGGCGCGGGCTCGTCGGGAAGGCGCTCGGCGCCGCCGGTGGAGCGCTTGCCTTGCGCGGTGCGTTCAACCGGCCTCTCGCCGATCTGTTCGGCAGAGGCGGCGGCGTCACGATCCAGAAGTCGATCACGGTCAACCATCCGATCCACGACGTGTTCGATCTGTGGTCGCGGCTCGACAACTTCCCGCTGTTCATGGAGCACGTGCAGGAAGTCGACGTGCAGGTCGGCGGGCCCCGCTCGCGCTGGGTCGTCGCCGGTCCCGCGGGGCGCAACCTCGAGTTCGAGGCCGAGACGATCGAGCTGTCGCCAGACCGCGTGATCGCGTGGCGCACCGTCGAGGACCAACCGATCGAGCACACCGGCCGCGTCACGTTCGAGCAGATCGACGAGGGGACCACGCGCGTCACCGTGACGATGACCTACCGGCCACCGGCCGGCGTCGTCGGCCACGCGGTCGCGCACATCCTCGGCTGGGATCCGAAGTCGCGCATGGACGACGATCTCGTGCGGATGAAGGCGCTGCTCGAGCAGGGCCGGACCCGCGCGCACCATCGCAACGTCGAGCTGCGCGACCTGCACTAGCTCGCTATAGTCGCGCGCGTGCCTCGCCCGCGCGACGTCGTGATGAAGCGCCCGGCGATCCTGTTCGTCGGGATCAACCCGGGCGCGACGTCGGGGAAGGTCGGCCATCACTTCGCCGGCCCGGGCAATCCGTTCTACCGGCTGCTCCACGCGAGCGGCCTCACGTCCGAGCAGCTCGTCGCCGCCGAGGACCAGCGCCTCGTCGAGTGGGGCTACGGGCTCGTCAACATCGTCGGCCGAACGACGCGAACGGCGGCCGAGCTGTCGCGCGACGAGCTGCAGCGCGGCCGCAAGCGGCTCGCAGCGAAGGTGAAGGCGATGCGGCCGAGGGTCGTCGCGCTCGTCGGCGTCACGCTGTATCCGGTCGTGTTCGGCAAGACGTCGACGCCGGGGCCGGGGCCCAAGCCCGAGTTGCTCGAGGGCGCGCGCGTGTTCGTCGTGCCGAACCCGAGCGGGCTGAACGCGACGTATCCGACCTTCGAGGCGAAGCTGCCGTGGTTTGTCGAGCTGCGCGAGTTTGCCGGGATCAGGGCGACGGCCAGCCGGCAGTGAGTACAGATCGATCGCCGGCCTTGGCTCGCATGCAGCCGAGGCCGATCGCGCCGGCCCGGTTTGGCGCGTCTGTCCGCGTTCAGTTCATGCCGGAGAGCCGGATGCGCGGCGCGGGCGTCGCGACGACCGGCGCCTTCGAGGCGCTCGCCGATTCCGGGATCACCGCGCCGCTCACCGTCGCGACCGGGACGCGACCGTTCGGCAGCTTCGCGGACGCGACCTCGAGCGAGCGGGCCGTGCCGTCGCGCAGTGCACGCTCGGCGACCTCGAGCCGGCCGCGGACCTGGCCGCGCGACTCGGCGAGGATCGTGTTCGTCTGCTCGTACTGCCAGTTGCCGCTCCACTCCATCGCACCCTGGACCATCGCGATCTCGTCGACGGTGAGGCCGGAGCCAACCATCCAGTCCCAGAGCGGGCCCTCCTCGACGTCGACGAGCCGCACCTGGTTGTTCTCCTTGGCGACGGCCTCGACGAGGTCGCGGTGCCCCGATCGCCAGATCAGCTCGGCCATCGGGCAGCGCACGCCCTTGTCGTCGACGAACACGCTCCGCGGCATCCCGAGCGCATCCGTCGGATAGACGCCCGCGACCTGATAATCGTGGAGCCACCCGATCAGCTGAGCCCGGTGACCCGCCAGCTCCGCGGTGGCGGCGGTCGGGATCGGACCTGCGACCGCCGGCGACGGCGCCGCAGGCGGGGGCGTGGTGGTGGTGTGGCTGCAGGCGGCGAGAATCGTGGTCATCAGAATCAGCGTCTTCATCGGGTCCTCCGTGTGACAGCCACGATGACGCGCCTCTACGTGGAATCACGTAAGGCCTTCGTAAGTCCGGAGCGCGAGGCGGGGTTGATGGATCGGTGCGCGCGTGGTTCACTGCGCTCGTATGCGCTCCCTTCGCCTCCTGCTCGTCGAGGATCATCTCGACTCGGCAGAGCTTCTCGCAGAGATGCTGCAGCGCCACGGACACATCGTCCACGTCGCGACGACGGTGTCGGGTGCGCTCGAGGTCCTGCAGCGCGAGGCGATCGACGTGCTCGTGAGCGACGTCGGCCTACCCGACGCGAGCGGCTACGACCTCATGCGCAAGCTGCGCGAGACGTCCGCGATCAAGGGCATCGCGATCACGGGCTCGAGCGGCGCCGCCGAGGAGCAGCGGGGACGTGAAGCCGGATTCTCCGCGCACCTGACGAAGCCGGTGTCGCTGCGCCGTCTCGAGCAAGAGCTCGAGGCGCTGACCCGCTAGGCTCGCCGCCGGCGTCGCTGTCAGCCCCGATCGCTATCGTCTGCCCATGATCGGGCAAAGCAGCTTCGGGGTCGATGGCGGGTTCGCGTGCGTCGGCGATCAGGTGCTCGTCTGCGAGGACGCGCTCGTCGAGGTCGCGCGGCAATCGCCGGCGACGCTGCCGACGTGGCGGTTCCTGCCGGCGACCACCGGCGGCAAGCTGATCGGCTGGCGCGAGCGCGACGAGCGGACGTTTGCCGTCGTCGACGTCGACACTGACGATCGCCGCCTCGTCGTGTTCGTCAGCGATCGGAAGATCGCACGCGCCCTGCGGCCCGACCCGGTCTCGCGCCGCCGCCACATGCATCCACGCGGCCACTGATAACGACCGGCCGCAACCGGCGCGAGGAGCGCGTGTCCTGCCAGACATGAGGCTCGCGCTCGTCGTTGCCACGCTGGTCACGGCCGCCACCTACTCCGCGTTCGTCGCGTTCGCGAAGCCGGCGCCGGTCGATCCGTACGCGCAGCACGTGACCGCGCTGAAGAAGCGGCTCGAGGCCAAGGGGTTCAAGAACCTCGCGTTCACCATCGAGAAGCCATTCGTCGTCGTCGGAAATCGCGGAGCGACCGCGCTCGAGCGCGATGCGAGCACGGTGCGGTGGGCGGTGACGATGCTCGAGCAGGACTTCTTCCAGACCCGGCCGAAGAAGATCCTCGACGTCTATTTGTTCGGCGACGCGGCGAGCTACGAGCGCGGCGTCGTGAAGCTGACCGGCCACGAGCCGTCGACGCCGTACGGCTTCTACTCGCCGAGCGACGGCGCGCTGTTCATGAACATCGCGACCGGCGGCGGCACGCTCGTCCACGAGATCGTCCATCCGTACGTCGAGGCCGACTTCCCGGGCGCACCGCCATGGCTGAACGAGGGCCTCGGCTCGCTGTTCGAGCAGAGCGCCGAGAGGGGTGGCCACATCGTCGGCCTGACGAACTGGCGGCTCGCCGGGCTCAAGCGCGCCGACGAGGCGGACACGATCCCGACGTTCGAGAAGCTCACGCACTACACGACCACCGAGTTCTACGGCGATGACTCCGGCGTCAACTACGCGGCGTCGCGCTACCTCCTGTACTACCTCCAGGAGAAGCGCCTGCTGCGCGACTTCTACGCGCAGATGAAGGCGAACCAGGACGAGGATCCATCCGGCTACCGAACGCTCCAGAAGATCCTCGACGAGAAGGACATGGCCGCGTTCGAGACGCGCTGGGAGCTGTTCGTCGCGAAGCTGTCGTTTCCCTAGCGCGCGTCGTAGCGATAGATCGGCAGCAGGTTCAACCGGTCGTCCCACGCGGGATGGCGCTTGTAGAACCACTCGAGCCGCTTCGCTGGACTCTTCGCGAGCTCGGGATCGGCGAGCGCGGCGTCGAACTGGGCGCGGAGCGAGGGGTCGCGCGCGAGCATCTCGCGCGCCTGCTCCTCGGTGACGTAGCTCTCCATGTACTCCTTGCGCTCGAACGCGGTCGTGAGGAAGCCCCACTGCGCGAGCGAGTCGGGACCCGCTGGATCGAGGAGGTTGACGATCAGGCGGACGCTGTTCTGGTCGAGGTCGACGAGCACCGCGCCGCGATCGAGCGTCCGCGTCTCCGGCTTCCACGTGCCTTCGAGCGAGACGCGCGTGCGACCCTCGAACGGCGGCTCGAACGTCACCTTCGTCGCGCGGAACGCCTCGACGTTCGCCTGGTAGCCATCGGGCAGCGGCTTGGTCGCGATGCCATGCGCCGCGAGCACCGAGGCGAGCTGCGCCGCCCAGCCGCCGTCGATGATGTAGCCGGTCCTCGGCACGGCCACCGTCAGCGTCGGCACGATCTCGTCCTTCAGCGGCACCTTCCAGATCTGCGGCTTCGTCTCGTCGTACGTGATCCACGTGCCGCCCGAGATGTCCGACGGCTTCTGCTCGTACGCGTAGCCGCGAAAGTCGATCGTCGATACGTGCGGTCCGTTGCCGAACGTGACCGCGAGCTCCTTGCCGCGCAGCGCGCGATCGCTTGCGTCGGCGTCGCGCTGCACCGCGACCCACGTGCGGACGTCGGTCGTCGCGCGCTCGAACAGCGTCTGCAGGAAGTGATACGTCGTCACGACGCGGTGCTTGTACGGCCGCCAGCTGTGCGTCTCGACGAGGATGCCGAACCGCGAGCGCGAGCCGATGTACGGCTGCGAGAACCGCGGCGGCGCCTCGCCGACCGCGAAGCCCGATGCCGGATCGTCGTCGTTCTCGAACGATGGATAGAACGGCAGCGGCAGGTGGCCGAGCGCGGTCATGCGCGCCTGGATCTGATCGGACAGCGCGCGCGCGGCCTCGTCGAGCCCGTCCTCGCGCGGCGCGACCGGCGAGACCAGGATCGCGACGTCGTGCTCGAACTTCGCCCCGTCGGTGACGTGGAGGTCGACGAACGCGACCGGATCGTACTTGGTGACGACGCCGAGTGCCGCGCGCACCTCGGCGGTGTCGACCTTCATGAAGTCGCGGTTGACGTTCCGCCGCGTCGCGTTCGTGCGAAAGCCCATCTCCTCGGGGCCGCGCTGGTTCGGCCGGTTGTTCGGGCCGAAGCGCTCGTGGCCGTCGGGATTGATCACCGGGACGAACACGAGGTCGACGACGTCGAGCGCGCCCGGCGCGACCTTGCCCTCGAGGAGATCGCGGACGAACCAGAACCCGGCGTCCTTGCCGTCGATCTCGCCGGCGTGGATGCCGCCCTGGAAGTAGATCGTCGGGTGGCCGGCGCCGCGCGACACGTGGAGCGCGACGATCGGACGATTCTCGAGCGTGCGGCCGATCTCGTCGCACGTCACCCCCGCGTACGTGCGCGCGAAGTCCTGGCACATCGTCACCGCCTCGGCGTAGCGGCCGGTTCGCACGTAACCGGATTGCTCGGCGACGGTGACGAGCTTCGGTGCGCTGCGCGGCGCGCCGCCGTGATGGCAGGCCGCGAGCACGAGCGTGAACAGAGCAGGGCGATACATCGCGCCGAATCTACGCCCGGCAAAACGTGACAGCCACGCGAGCGCGGCTCGATCGCGCGTGCGACAGGTGCGACGCGCTCAGCGCTGCGGCGGACGCGGTGCGTGCGCCCAGTTGTCGACGACAGGATCGTCGCCACAGCGCGCGATGTAGCCGGCGCCGAACTCGCGCGCCTCGGCCGTGCGGCCGTCCATCGCGAGGTTCTTCGCGAGCTCGCGAGCGCGATCGAGGTCGCAGCGCTGGCCGAGCTCGACGCGACCGAGCTCGATGCGGAGCTTGCGCTGCGCGGCGATCTCGCCGAGCTCGCGCCGCATCACGACGCTCTTCTTCTCCTTGTGCTCGGGGATGATCGAGACCGTCCAGCCGATCACCGCGAACGCGAAGATCGTGAGCACGCCGAGGACGAGCATCCTCTGGCCCTTCGGCCGCGACAGCTTCGCGTGCGCGAGGCCGGCGGTGCGCGTGGCGATGCCCTTCCAGTCGGCGCCGGGCACCGCGAGCTTGAGATCCTCGACCGCGCGGCGCGCATCGTCGATCGCGGCAGAATCGATGTCGGTCGCGTCGGCGTTCGTCGGCGCGCGGCGCGCATGCGGCCGCAGCTCGTCGTATGCCGCCGTGTTCGCACCGCGGCCCGCGAGCAACGTGCGCGCGCGATCGAGGTGGATCCAGATCTGCGGATAGGTGTCGTGAACGTCGGTGATCGTGCGCCAGCGTTCGTGATGCGACAGCGAGTCCGGCTGGCGAATCACCGTCGCGGCACGGTCGCACTCGTCGACCAGCGCCTCGCTGATGAGGATCGCACCAACCGCACGGTCTCGTTCGTCGAGGGCGTTGGCCGAGTCGCGATACATCTCCCTTCGAGTGTTTCGGATCGCCGTCGGCCTGGCAAGGTGAAAGCCCTGACACCCGGTCAGGTGCCGGCCGGTGTAGGGCAATGGAAGAAGCCGGGCCGCTGGCGCGTCGTTTCGGCGGTAAGCTCGTCGTGGACAGGCTCTCGATCGACTTCGCGGGAACGTTCGAGCTCGCGCTCTGGTGCAAGCTGCTGCGCGATCGGGGCTCGACCGGCCTCGAGGTCGCGCGCGCGCTCGGGCGTAGCGAGGGCTACGTCAACAACCTCGTGCGCATCCTGGAGCGAGGGTCGCTCGCGGTCCTGCAGCGCTGGCGGCTCGAGCAGCGTCCCGCGAGCACCCTGCCGCACGTCTGTGCGACAGATTGGCTCATGCACGTGTGTCTCCTGCCGCACGCGCAGCAGGATGCCGAGCTGGCGCAGCGGATCGCCCGTGTCACCCCGAGCGCGCCGCCGCAGCCAACTGGCTAGTACTTCTCGTTCTTCTTCTTCTCGTCCTGCTTGTCCTTGGCCGTCGACGCGTTGTTCGGCGAGTCGACCGGCGGGGTCGCCTGGTCGTCGCGGTCGGCCTTGCCGTTGCCGTCGTGATCGTGGCGGTCCTTGTCAGGAGCGTTCGTCGTGCTCTGCGACGGCGTCGTCGGGCTGTTCGACGGAGCGGTCGGCGCGATCCGGCTCGGCGCGCTCGGGTTGCCGTGGTGGACGTCGTCGCGGTTCTTGTCGCCGCTGGTGCGCGCCGACGGCGTCGGGTTCGCGTCCTCGACCGGCGTCTGTGCCGCCGGGTCCGGGCCGTGATCCGTGTCCTCGCGCAGGCCCTGCGGCGTCACCGTGTGATCGGGACGTTCCGCCGGTGCCAGGCGCTGCGCCTGCGGTTCGCGGCGCATGTCGTTCGGCGTGCGCAGCGGCTGCTCGGGGTTCGCGGCCGGCGGCAGGCTCGACGGCGGGATCGGGTTCGACTGCTGCTGCGGATGCGGCTGCTCGGGCGCCGAGACCGGCGGCGGGTTCGCCATCGGCGCCGGCGCGCGCCCGCGGCTGCTGCGCTCGCGATCGCGGGCGTACGCGTCGCGATAGCGCGTCTGGTTGACGCGATAGTGCGCGTAGATCTGCGGGCGCTCGATCACCCGGATCTCGCTCGGGACCGCGACGAAGTCGACGCGCGCGAACCCACCTCGATAGTTGTTCGAGCGCAGCCACACGTTGTCGCGATACAGCCAGTACGAGCCGTCGGCGAAGAACAGCGGCTCGTCGGCATCCTCGACGACCTGAACGCCGGGGCTCACGGTCACGAGCGCCGGCGAGGTTACCGACACTGCGCCGGCATACTCGACGTCGCCCGTGCCGTGGCACGCGGCGAGCGATGTCGCCACGGCGAAGACACAAGCGGAAAGGCGGGTTCTCGTCATAAGCTATCCTCCGCGAGTAGTTGCAGCATCACGCGTGCCACGACGAGAAACTCGTACAATCGAATCCGTGAGCGACGAGACGAAGAAGAAGCGAAAGCTTCGAATGCTACCGGGCCTCGCGATCGACGAGCTCCGGCATCCGTCGGACCAGCGCGCGACCGACGCGCTGAAGCGCGTGCCCGGGCTCGACAAGGTGCTCGCGAAGATCCTCGAGGTCGGGCTCGAGCGGATCTTCTACGTCGAGAACGTCGCGTCGAACCTGCGCGTGACGCCGAAGATGTTCGGTCGGCTTCACAGGAGTCTCGTGTGGGCGACGAAGATCCTCGACGTCCCCGAGCCCGAGCTCTACGTGACCGTCGACCCGGTGCCGAACGCGTGGACGTACGGCCACACGAAGCCGTTCATCACGCTGACGAGCGGGCTCATCGACATGCTGAGCGACGAGGAGCTGTTCTTCGTGATCGGCCACGAGGTCGGTCACATCAAGGCGGGTCACGTGCTCTACGGCACGATGGCGCGCAACATCGCCGAGCTCGTCGCGTGGCTCGGTCAGGCGACGTTCGGCATCGGCTCGCTGCTCGGGCAAGGCCTCGTGATCGCGCTCCTCGAGTGGTATCGCTGCGCCGAGCTGACGAGCGACCGCGCCGCGCTCCTCTGCGTGCAGGACCTCGAGGCCGCGCGGTCGACCTTCATGAAGCTCGCGGGCGGGACGACGCGGCTCTCGGCCGAGATGGATCGCGACGAGTTCCTCCGCCAGGTGCGCGAGTACGAGGACATCGATCGCTCGACGCTCGAGCGCGCGTACAAGATCCTGTTGACCATCGGCCGCACGCATCCGTTCGCGATGCAGCGGGCGAAGGAGATCGAGACCTGGTTCGACACCGGGTATGCCGACGTCATGGCCCGCCGCCCCGAACCGGCATGAGTGGATTGCGTAAAGGCCGTGGCCCGACGCTTGCTGCGTCTGGTCACATGAACCGACAAGGCGGCAACGGTCGAATCCTCGCGAACGACTCCGGATCGACGCGGTCGATCTGGATGGCCGAGAAAGTCGAGGACTTCGCTACGGAGATCCCGCACGACGCGCGCCCCGATGTCTGCGTCATCGGCGCTGGGATCGCCGGGCTCAGCGTCGCGCTCGCGCTCGTCCAGGACGGGTTCGACGTGCTCGTCCTCGATCAGGGGCCGATCGGTGGCGGCCAGACGGCTCGCTCGAGCGCGCACCTCTCGTCGGCGCTCGACGACTACTTCCACGTGCTCGAGCGACGGTTCGGGCGCGGCGGCTCGAGGCTGTGTGGCGAGAGCCACGCCGCGGCGATCGCGGAGATCGAGCGCAACATCCACACGTTCGCGATCGACTGCGACTTCCGCCGCGTCGACGGCTACCTGTTCGGCGGCAGCAGTCGCTTCAACGCGAAGGAGCGCGATGCCGCGCGACGCGCCGGCCTGCGCTGCGATGACGTCGGGCGCGCGACGCTGCCGTTCGACTCGGGCCCCGCGCTGCGCTTCGCCGATCAGGGCGAGCTCCATCCGCTCGCGTACGTCCGCGGCATCGCGGATGCGGTCGTCGCCGGCGGCGGCAGGATCTGCACCGGCGTTCACGTCGCCGGCGTCGAGTCGGGCTCGCCCGTGAAGCTCACGCTCCAGGACGGGCGTACGCTGCGCGCGGGCGCGGTCGTCGACTGCACGCAGATGACGATCACGTCCATGATCGACATTCCGACGCGCGAGGCGGCCTACCGCACGTACTGCATCGCGTTCGCGATCGAGCGCGGCTACGTCCCGCATGGTCTCTACTGGGATACCGAGGACCCGTATCACTTCATCCGCGTCGCGAAGAGCGACGACGAGCACGAGATCCTGATCGTCGGCGGCGAGGATCACCGCGTCGGCCAGGGCGATCCCGAGGTTCACTTCCCGCGCCTCGAGGCGTGGGTGCGCGCGCGCTTCGACAAGGCGGGCGCCGCGGTCGCGCACTGGTCCGGACAGATCCAGGAGCCGCACGACGGCAACGCGTACATCGGCCCGCTGCCGCGACACGACAACGTCTACGTCGTCACCGGCGACTCGGGCCACGGCATCACCCACGGCGTGATCGCGGGTCTCATGATGCCATCGCTGATCCATCAGCGCGCGCATCCGTGGGAGCGCATCTACTCGCCGGGCCGGACGCGGTGGCACGCGCTCATGCCGATGGCGTCGGAGGCACTGAAGTCGAGCGCGCCCTACACCGACTGGATGCGCGGCGGCGACGTCAGCTCGCCCGACGAGATCGTGCCCGGTCACGGCGCGACGATCCGGCGCGGCGCCCACGTGCTCGCGGTCTACAAGGACGAGCACGGTCAGTGTCACGCGAGCAACGCGAGGTGCACGCATCTCTCGGGTGTCGTGCGCTGGAACGAGGTCGAGAAGACGTGGGACTGCCCGTGTCACGGCTCGCGCTTCGACGCGTACGGTCGCGTGCTGAACGGTCCCGCGATCTCGGATCTCGAGGAGGGCCCCGACCTCGAGGCGCCGGCGCAGATTCCCGAGCCGATCCTCGGCGACGAAGCGTTCAGCGTGAAGCCGGCGTAGTCAGGTCTGGCGGCGACGTCTGGAGTGTTCGGCGTGCAGCCACACGCCGCCGCGGGCGATCACGACGACGCCGTGGATCCGTTGCCGGTGCAGTGCGCCGGTGCCGTCGAGGCCGAGCACGTGAAACGCGTGCTGGCGATCGAACGTCCAGTCGCCATCGGAGTTCCGGATCCGCACGCGTGCAGCTTGCCGTGTTTCGGCGGCGCAGGCTCGTGATCGCAATACTGACGACGATTCTAGTCGGCCGTCGCGGCCGACAGATCGAGCTCGAGCGCGGTCATCTCGAGGAGGCCGGCCCAGCTCCACAGCTCGCCGCTCGCGTGCAGGTCGATCGACGCGTCGATGTGATCGCCGCCACCGGTGATCATGAAATCGACGAGGACGGGCGGCAGGTGCTGCGTGCCGAGCGGCGTGCGGTTGCCGTTGATCTGGATCTGCCAGTCGAGATCGAGCGACAGCGACAGCTGTCCGGTCGCGTCGTCATCGCTCGTCCACACGAGCTCGCCGGTCACGGACTTCGGCAGCTTCACGCGAACACCGGTCAGCTGAGCCGGCTTCCCGAACACGGACTCGGGAACGTCGATCGGCGCCACGGCGACGTCGAACGCGCGGAGGTCTAGGTTGCCGAGCGGGTTGACCGCGCCGAGCACCTCGCCATTCTCGATCGTGATCGGCGTCTGGCCCTCGACCCAGCCATCGTGGGTCCAGCGTCGGGCCGTGATCGTCCCGGTGCTGCCGGCCGAGCCGACGAGCAGCGTCGTGGGCCCGTCCGACATGCGGTCACGGACCGAATCGAACTGCTCCACACCCGACGGCGCGCCCGACGTACAGGCACTCGCCGCCACACCCGCGAACACAACAAAAGCCAAGGTCGTACGCATAGTGACGCAACGCGTTGCACGAAGTGCGCCAGTGGTTCGACCATCTTGATTTCACATAAGGTTCGCGCAATTGAATGCCATGACTGGCACGTTTCGGCGCGCCAGGTTGTCCGGATCTGGCTTCCGGACTAGCCGCTGACTCAGCGCGTCAGGGCTGTGAGAAGTCGAGAGGATCGCGCGCCGGGAGGCGAAGGTCGGGCTTCCTGGCGGGCTTGCCCTTCGACGCACCTTCACGCGGTGGCGCGGCGGCGGGCTCGGCGGAGCCGTCGGCCGGCGGGGCGTCGTCGAGCCGGTCGAGCACGTCGCCGGGGACGCTCTCCTTCACGTTGACCGGCTTCTTCTCGACCTCTTCCTTCTTCTCCGGCCGGCGAGACGCGGCGTCCGGATCGGCCAGCGTCATCGCGGCGGCCGCGCCGGCAGCGAGCCCGGCGGCCGCGGCCGGATTGGGCTGCGGCACGTTCGCGAGCACGGGCTTGTCGGGAGCTGCCCCGCACGCCGCCACGAGCATCACGAACGCGATCGACCTCATGCACGGATGCTACACCTCGCCTCGTCATGCGTGCCATCGCGATCGCGAAGCCGGGCGGGCCCGAGGTGTTGACGCTCGTCGAGAGACCGGACCCCGAGCCGTCGCGCGGCGAGGTTCGCGTTCGCATTCACGCGACGGCCGTCAACCGCGCGGATCTGCTGCAACGCATGGGCGCGTATCCAGCGCCCGCGGATTCGCCACCCGACATCCCGGGCCTCGAGATCGCCGGCGAGGTCGACGCGCTCGGTCCCGGCGTCGAGCGGCTGAAGAAGGGTGATCGCGTGTTCGGGCTCGTCGGCGGTGGCGGGTATGCCGAGGCCGTCGTCAGCCACGAGCGCGCGCTCGCGA
>JAEWJO010000490.1 GCA_023386455.1 Pseudomonadota bacterium
CGCGCCCGGCCGACGCCTGATCGCGCATCTCGCGCAGCGTCGTGCCGGAGAACGGCCGCGCGCCGAACAGCGCCTCCCACGCGGCGACGCAGAACGCGAACTGATCCGATGCGGGCGTCGCGTCGCCGGTCGCCTGCTCGGGCGCCATGTACGCGGGCGTGCCGATCACCGCGCCCGTGACGGTGAGCTTGTCCTCGGAGATCACGTCGAGGCTGCTCGTGACACTGCGTTCGCCGAGCTCGCCACCGAGGCGCGATAGCCCGAAGTCACCGACGACGACCCGTCCCGGCGCGACGAGCACGTTGTCGGGCTTGAAGTCGCGATGCACGATGCCAGCGGCGTGCGCGGCCGCGAGCCCGCGCCCTGCTTGCACGAGCACGTCGACGATCTCGGGCAGCTTGCGCGGCTCCGCCTGCAGCCAGTGCCGGAGGTTCTCGCCGGCGATCAGCTCCATCGCGACGAACGCGTGCTCACCGGTCATGCCGACGTCGTAGACGCGCACGACGTTCGGATGATCGAGCCGCGCGAGAGCACGCGCTTCGCGGCGCAGGCGGTCGGCAGCGGTCGCGTCGTGCAGCACCTTGAGCGCGATCGGTCGAGCGAGCTCCGGGTCCTCGGCCGCGTACACCGTCCCCATCGCGCCGCGGCCGAGCTCGCGGCCGAGCACGAACCGGCCGATGCGCTCGCTCGCCTCGGCGGGACCGCCGGTACCGGGACTCGAGCTCATCACCATTGCGATCGCGTGACACTGCGAGCACGCCGCCGCGTGATCGAGCCACGTGGCGCGCTCCTCGGGCGTCATCTCGTTCGACGCGAGCCGCTCCGCCGACGGGCACTCGCTCACGCCAGCAACCGATCGAGCGAGACCTCGATGCGACTCGTCACGAGCGCGACGATCGAGTCGACCTGACTCTCCGAGATCAGGAGCTGGGTCGCGAGCCGCGACCGGATGCCGGTCCGCAGCTCGTCGCGCGCCGCCGCGAGCCAGCGTGCCGCGGTCGAGCGATGCGTCGCGTACCGCGCACCGAGTTGATCGATCGTCCAGCCGTCGACGAGGTGATAGCGCAGGACCGCACGCGCGCGCGGCGACAGCTCTGCGAGCGCGGCCGTGAAGGCGGCCTCGACAGAGTCGCGATAGCGATCGCGCAGCATCGCGACCTCGGGATCGAGCGCCGGATCGAGGAGCTCGAGTACGCCGGAGTCGAGCTCGGTCTCGCGCCGATCGCGCTGCATGCGACGGGCGAGCGCGCGCGCGGCCATCACGCGCAGATAGCCGCGCAGATCGCCGCGGCCGGTGAACGTCGACAGCGCGGCCGGACGGTCCGGCTCGCTCGTGAACAGGAGGCGGCGCAGCTCCGACCGCACGTCGTCGGTCTGCGTCGGCGTCGCCCGGAGCCGGCTCGCTGCAAAGTCGACCTCGCGGCTCGCGAGCTGGTCGCACACCTGTGCAGCTGCCGGATCGCCGTCGCACGCGCCGATCGCCAGATAGATGTCCTCGTGGAGTCCGGCGACCGCCGCATCCATGCCCGCACCGAGCCGGCGCGCGAGCTCGCTCGCGAAGCGCACATGTGTGACGCGCGCGATGTCAGGCCACGCCGCGCAAGCGCGCTCGTAGAGTGACACCACCGTATCCACCCGATCTCCAACGTAACACGCGGCTACCGGGGCAGGTTGCGGCCTGATTCGTTCGAGGTCGTGTCGCTTTTCCGCGAGACAAGGCGCCTCACCTGCCTCCTATGGGAGGAGGCCCGACTCGCATGCCCAGTTTCGCGTTCAAGTCATTGTTAACTGCGGCCTTCGCGGCCGTCTGCTGAGGGGGGATCAGGGCGTGGGGGCAGATCGCGACAGACGGTTCGCCATCGATGACGAGAAGCGTCGAGAGCAGGAGCGCAAGGCGCTTCGCCTGCTGGCGGAGCTCGAGCAGCACGAGGACGAGGCGGGAAAGGCCACCCTGGTCGGGTTCGCGCAGATGTCGGAGGCGGTCGGGCCCGCCCCCGGACGCAGCCGCGCGCAGGAGGCGTTCTCGGCGCTTCCGTGGGCCCGCCCGACGCACGCGACGTTCGACGACTTCCGCGCCACCGGCCTGCGCGAGGTGCTCGCCCGCCTGAGCGATCGCGCGCTCCGCCGATCGACGCTCGCGTCCGCGGATCGCGACATCGCGAAGCGCGTCGAACCCTCGCCCCCGATCGGGCCGACGCCGGTCGGCACCGCGATGTGGCGTGCCGCCGAGCGCCGCGCCGCCACGCTGTACCGACACGCGCAGGACAGCGGCGAGGTCGCGACCGACGATCCCGTCGTCGACGAAGCACTCGCGCGATGCGGCAGCGGTCAGGCCCTGCCCTCGCACCTGCGCGCGCAGATGGAGCGCGAGCTCGGTATCTCGCTCGCCCGCGTTCGCGTGCACACCGACGCGATCGCCGCCGCCGCCGCCAACGCCGTCCGCGCCCACGCGTTCACCGTCGGCGAGGACATCTTCTTCGCAACCGGCACGTACGCACCCGACTCCACCGACGGTCGCAAGCTCCTCGCGCACGAGCTCACCCACGTCGCGCAAGCGCACCAGGGGCGCACGTCGACGGGCGGCAGCGGCATCCGCGTCAGCGCCCCCGGCGAGTCGCTCGAGCGCGAAGCCGACGCGGTCGCCGAGCGCGTGATGCAGGCGCCGCGACGTCCCACGCGGGACGTCACCACGCGCGCGCCCACCGCGAAGGCACGCTACGCGCCGCCACCCTCGCAGTCGCTCCTCCTGCGCAAGGCACACGCCCGGAGGGCACGCGTCGCCGACGACGCGCCCTTCAAGGAGATCAACGACGCCCGCAACAAGACCACGTGGCGCCTCGGCGACGACGACGTGTTCGTGTGCGTCTCCGGTCCGGACGGCACGCCGCTCCAGACGACCATCACCGTCTCCGCCGAGAGGAACCACGACCGCTGGAACGCGCTCGGCAAGAGGTGGGCGGCTGCCGCACCGGGACGAACCTGGCCGCGACCCGCGGACGGCCGCACCAAGACGCCGAAATCGAGCGCGCCGACAGAATCGACGCATGCGGGTGCCGACCGGCACGGCGGTGCAGACACCGACCCGGATCCGGCCGGGACTCCCGCCGGAATCTTGGTGGCGAATATCGGCAGCGCGTACGACACCGTCCGGTCGGTCGTTTGGTCGGCCGCTCGCTATCCCGTCAGCTTCGAACAATTCGGCATCCCGGGGAACGCCGAAGGTGCCGTGTACCTCGACCTGGGTGCAACGTTGGGGTCGCTGGCCCACCCAATCCAGCTGAGCCCGACCATCAGTGCGCCCGCGTTGCGAGTAAGCCGCTTCTCCGTGGGCCCGCTCTCCGCGCGCGATGCCAAGCTCGTCGGGCTCGTGATGAAGCTGCGCCAGGGTGAAGGCTCGGCCGTGTTCACCCGCGCCGAGCTCGACGACGCCGTCGTCGGCAAGGCCCCCGGCGAGAAGATCCGCATCGGCAAGCTCGTGCTGGTCGGCGGCAAGTTCAGCGCTGACGCGACCGGAGGGCCCGGGGTGGGACTCCATTTCGACGAGGCCCGACTCACCGGCTTCGAGTACCCAGGAGCGCCGCCCGTCGATCTCGTGATCACCAACAGCACGCTCGTCGCGCTCGAGTCCTTGAGCTCTCTGACGGCGAGCACGTCGGGGGGAGCGTCCGGCAGCCTACCCACGATCCCCACGACGCCGCTCCTGGCCGGCACGCGCGTCAGCGCCAAGCTCAGCGGGCTCGAAGGCATGAGCCTCGGACCGTGGGGCAACACGACCGGCGGCTTCACCCACTTCGAGGCGAAGCTCATCAGGGACGGAGCCGATTCCACGGGAAAGCCTCCCGAGCCGCTCGCGTCGATCACCCTCGATGGCGTCCGTCTGTCCCGAGGCGGCGCGACACTCGGCGGCAGCATCAAGCGCGTTCACGTCACGGGCTCCGCCGACTTCGTGCTCGCGCTCCTCGACAGCCCCACCGTCGGCGCGCACAAGGACGTAGCCGACGCGATCCATCAGCTGAAAAAGCTCGGCGTGGTCCCCACCGCGGGTTTCGTCCCGACCGCCGCCACCCAGCTCACGCTGGAGAACGTCCAGCTCGGCGCGACCAGCTCCACCGCAACCGCACGCACGGACATCATCCTCGACCTCGACGTGCCGGGCTCGCTCAAGCTGCGCGTCGAGGTTCGGGGCCTCGCGATGTCCGGTGATCCGACCGCACAGACCGGCCACGTCGACTTCGGCAAGGTGCTCGCGGTGCTCAGCGACGGCAAAGGCCCGATCGGCGCGATCATGGCCGAGGGCAACGCGGACAAGGGCGACAAGAAGCTCTCCGGCGCGCTCCGCCACCTCGAGGCCACCGGTGACGTCAGCCGGATCACCGCGGCGCTACGAACCGTGAAGTTTCCGTCGACCGTCGACGCCGTTCTCGCCACCGTGAAGAAGCACGTCTCCGCGGGAGGCGCACTCGACTTCGACGCCGAGCTGACGCCAGGCGCCGGCGGCAAGGACGAGCTCCGCGGCAACGCACACGCACGCCTCGAGGTCGAGGGCGTCGGAAGCGTCGACCTCGCGGTCGTCAACTTCCACGGCGACGCCGAGAAGACAACGAACACCAAGAAGGATCTCTCGGGCTCCCTCGCGTTCGACCGATTCGAGGCGCACCTGACGCCGAAAACCTCCGCCAACCGCAAGGCCACCCGCGACGCGGCCGCGCTCGTCATCACCGGCGCACACGCCGCGACGGCGAGCGGCCGCCTCCCGAACCGCGCCAGCGCAGACATGATCGATCTCCTCGGCGATGCGGGCAAAGCGGCGGCGATGGTGACGGCGATCCACCGCAACGTCGCATCGCTGCCAGCCGTGCTCCAGCAAGCGGTCAAGCTCGTCCACACGCTCGATCTCGGCGCCGCGAGTGCGCTCCTCGCCCCGAGCTCCGCCTCGCCGGCCGCGGCCGCGCCTTCCACCCCGATCCCCGACGCCAACGTCACCACCAACGCGCACGTCGCGCTCGTGATCCCGCGCCTCGGTACGATCGACGCCACCGTGCGCGGCTTCAACGGCTCGTCGCTACGAGGCGGCCTGCTCGGCGACTTCGAATCCTTCGAGGTCGCGCTCCTCACGACCGCGGGCAAGCGCGCCGCGCGGCTCGTCGTCCGCGGCGGCAGCGGCTGGATCGACCCCGGCAAGAACAACGCGCCCGCCGACCTCAACGCCCAGCTCGACGACGTCGTGATCGAGGGCAACTCGCGCAACCTCCTGCAGGCCCTCGAGAGCCATGACGCCCTGCTCGCCTCGGCACCCACCCCGATCCGCACCGGCTTCGAGTTCCTCCGCGCGCACAAGAAATCACTCTCCTCGACGGTCAGCGCACGCGCGACCGGGCTCGCCGTCGCACGAATCGACGGTCAGAACGACGTCACCGCCGCCTCGCTCGGCGCGCGCATCGCGATCCCGGGCGGCGTCGCGACCGCGACGATGACCAAGGCGGAGCTGAACGCCGACGTCTCCGGCTTCTCCCTGCTCGAGATCAAGATCAACGACAGCGCCGCTACCCTTCGAATCCGCGACGGCCAGTGGACCGACGCAGACCAGACCGGCACCGCCGCAAGCATCAGCTTCAGTGGCGACGGCTCCAAGCTGCTCGCGATCCTCGAGCCGAACATCATCAAGCTGTTGCCCGTCGAGATCGGAACGGCGATCCGCAAGTACAACGACGCGATCGTGAGCGCGACCGCCACCAATGTCTCGGTGCGACTCACCGACGACGGTGTCGTCGGCACGCTCCCCTTCCTCGATCTGAACGGCTCGATCACGTTCACGGGCGACGGCAAGAAGTACACCTGCCAGCACGCGAGCATTCAGGTCTACGGCGCGCAGGTCGACGGCAGCGGCGACACGCAGACCATCACCGCCGATCGCGCGAGAATCGAGGGCCACTTCGAAACGCTCGGCGGGCGAACGATGCGGGGCAACCTCGTCGTGACGACCGGCGCAGCCAAGCTCACCCACGGCTCCGCCGGCAGTGGCCTCGCAGCCAACGACATCCGCGCCCGCGGCTGGCTCGACGTCGGCGCCGGCGAACAGGCGCCGCCGTCGGATCACGAGCTCGCCGACTACGATGACAGCGTCGCAACCGCGACCAACAACGTGCCCGCCATACGCTCACTCCACCTCCAGCTCCACGCCCCCCTCACACCGGCTACGTACGGCGGCAAGAAGATCCGCGTGGACAAGGACGCGGCGCTCGACTTCATGCTCAACATCGACGAGGGCATGGTGACGACGATCGTTGCGAAGCTCACCGGCAACGTATCCATCTTCAACGGCCAGCAGATCCACCGGCTCGCGCTGGATGACCAGAAGCTCGACGCCGACATCACGGGATGGCTCGGCGTGCTCGCCGACGCGCTCCTCCCGGTCGCAAACGCGATTTCGCCCCTCGTGATCAAAGCGTACGACATCAAGTTCGACGTCGCATCGTTCGTCTCGTACCTCGCCGCCTACTACCGGACCTATGTCGTCAACGATGCGAACGACAAGTACGAGGAGAACTGGGCAGACGAGGGCCGGATCGAGCGCGATGGCGAGAAGGCCGAGTTCAAGAAGCGCGAGACCGACTGGAAGGCGAACCCGAACCGCGACCCCGCCGACGAGCCGAAGCCCAACAGCGCCATCATGAAGGACCTGCTGAACCTGCAGGCGATCAGCGGCAGCATCGAGGCCAGTCTCGCTCGACCACACGCTGTCGGCATCACCGGCCCCGACGCCGTCAGCGGACACGCCCAGATCCACGGATCGATCGCCGGCGGCAAGGTGCGGCTCGACGCCAACGCCAGCGTCGATACGCTCACGGGCACGGCAAAGGCAACGGGCGTGCGCTCCGGCGACGTCACGGTCAGCGACGGCAGCACCGGAGGCACGATGGTGAGCTTCGACTCCTTCCACGTCGAGCAGTTCACCTGGGATCCGGCCGCACGGGCGCAGCGCAAGCCGTCGCCGAAGTAGCCCCTACGCCTCGGTTCGGCGAAGAGCCGCAAGGCACTTCGAGCACGTGACGTGTTCACGGTTCGAGCTCGTCTGGATCCCCGCAACCTCGGCGCGATGAGCCGCCTCGCGGTCGCGCGGATTGCACGCGATCATCCCGTCCTCGTTCACCGCGTGCACGTCGCGGCGTCGGTCATCCGTGCGATCTTGCTTCGGCATCGACTACGTCCTCGACGATAGCGCACGCCGCATCGGTCTCCCATGGCCTCGACGTACCCGCGCAGATAGTCCGACCGGCAACCACGAGCCCCCCCCTCGGCCTCCTTCCACCTCGAGCAATACCCCTTGGATCCCGCCGCACGGGCGCAGCGCAAGCCGTCGCCGAAGTACCCTTTGACGCCTTCGTAGAAGTGTTCACCCGATCGACGGCGCGTCGCTCCAGTCGTGCTCTTCAATCTCGAACTCGAACTGCGCTTGCGCCTTCGCTTGCTCGACCGTCTGGTGCCACGTGTCGGCCAGGCATGTACCGTTCGAGTCGAAGTAGAAGAGGAAGAACGCGCCGTCGGCTGGCTCGATCTCGACCCACGCGATCTGCGGCGCGACGCCCCCCGAGGCGTGTCCGTAAACAACGTGCTCAGTCCTTCCCGTCGCCCGCCGAATGCGCGCTCGCAACCTCATCGCGTCGAGGTTGCCACAGCTAGCAGGCGGAATCCGGCGCAGATCACTCGACGTCACGTCCACGGCGTGAACGTGCCGCGCAAGAGCAGCGCCAAGTTTGGCGATACACTCGAGCAGTGAAGTGCTGTGGGTTGCTCCTGTTGATCGCGTGCAGGGCGCAACTAGCTCAATCGCGTGCTGATGGCGGTCCGCAAACGTCTACGCAAAAAGGCCGAGTGACGGCAGCGATCAGACTGGAGACACCTCAATGGATGCCAAGTTCGACTTCACTCGTCTCCAATCGTTCCTGCGCCGGGTCCCGGCCATCGAAGGGAGCATCGGCACGGGTGTTGAAAACGACTTCTGGTGGGTGAAGTTCTCGATCGACATCGGGCATCCGCTTGCATGGCGAGTCGTGCAGGAGCTCGGACACATCCTCAACTACCTCTCCGTCAACGAACGACTTCCGACCGTCTTCATGCCCGTCTCACCGCCCGTGTATTTGAACGGCGGACCTCGCGATCATCTCTCGTGGGTCATCGAGAGCAAGAGCGCTGACTTCGAAGCGAAGACGTGCGCGGAGTGGCTCGAGGGTCGTCTGCCGCAGCCGGTTGACGACATTGCGGCATGGACGCTCGATGACGACGATCACGAGTAGCCCGGGCTTCCTCAATGCATCTGTTGCCGTGCGAGCGCGAGCCAACGCTCAGCGCTCTCGCGTGTCAGCCAAGTTGCTCGATAGCCGCCAGGAAGTCTCGGTGAGTGTCAAGATAGATGCCGCATGAGTGTCAGTTGTTGATGCCGTGCTCTGGGTTGAGTCGCACGGTCGCGATCGGGTTCCAGTTGCGAGTGCTACGGCTCCAGCGATTGGGATGCCGCTGCC
>JAEWJO010000729.1 GCA_023386455.1 Pseudomonadota bacterium
CCGGGGGCCGGGCGGGCGCGCCCCCCCCCCCCCCCCCCCCCCCCCCCCCCCCGGCTCGGTCAGCACCATCGTCGCGCCCCAGTGGCCGTCGATCATCGACTTGACGTAGCGGCCCTTCTGGTCGGGCGTGCCGAGCGAGTCGATGATCGTCGCCATGATGTTGCCGAGCACGTAGAAGCAGACCGACGGGTTCGCGCCGGCCATCATCTCGAACGCCGCCCAGCGGACCGACGGCGGCGCACCGAAGCCGCCGAGGTGCTCGGGCAGCTCGATGTTGTTCCAGCCACCACCGTAGTAGGCGTCGAGCGCCTTGTGATACGCGGCCGGCAGCTTGACGTTGCCCTTGCCGTCGAACACCGCGCCCTCGCGATCGCCCGGCACGAACGCCGGCGTCCACGACGCCTGCATCACCTCGAGGAAGCCTTCGAGCGCGGCCCTCGCCGAGTCCTCGTCCATCGACGCGAACGGCGCCTTGCCGAGCACGGTCTTCTGGATCTCGAGGACCTCGAACAGGTTGAAGAAGGTGTCCCGGAGGTTCGGGCGGTAATGCTGTGCGTTCGAGCTCATGGCCCCGCATAGTAGTGCGGGCTCGCCGGGCGGACCACCGCCAAGGCCATGAGGCGCCCTCGACGGCCTAACAGCCGGTCGCGTTCGTCGGGGCGAAGTTCAGCGTCCTCGTCAGGGTCTTGCCGAGCGGCGGGACCTGGAGCGAGTCGTTGTTCGTCTGGCACGTCGTGGTGCCCTTCTTGCCGCGCAGGCGGATCGTGTACGCGTCGGCGGGCACGCCGGTCGCCGTGATCAGCTGGTCGCTCTCGATGCACGGCACGTCGGCCGGCGCCGCGCAGTTGATCGTGTACGTCGAGGCCGGCTTGCCGCTCGTCGCACCCGCGCCGACGTTCAGGACGAGCGGCTCGCACGCGCCGTCGCTCGCATGGGTCAGCGCGATCGACACGGTGGTCATCGCGACGCAGTTGCCGCCGGTCGCCGAGAGGCTCAGCGCGATCGCGCCGGTCGCGTCGACCTGGAACACGACCGGGGCGAGCTCGGTGTCGCCGCCCGGCTCGATCACGACAGCGCTCTGCTGCGGCGCGGTCGCGAGCAAGCCAAACGCCGGTGACGACAGCTCGAAGTCGAGCTTGTAGGTGCCGGGGACGAGCGACTGGCTCTGCCCCATCCCGCTCGCGCAGCTGAAGATCTGGGTGTTGCCGCCGTCGATCGCGAGGTTACGGGCCACGACGGTCATCGCCTGGCCGTCGATCCGCTCGCAGGTCAGCGGGGCGTTCGCCGTATCGACGACGGACCACGAGAGCGAGAACGTCGCGCTCGCGGCGGCGTCGGACATCGGCGGCGCGTCCGGGAAGCCTCCGCCTCCTCCACATGCCGCGACGACAGACAGACAGACAGACCACCTCGGACGCATGAGGTGAATCGTAACACTATGCGGCGGCGGCCCCGAGAGACGTCCCCGTCTGTGTGACGGGCCGCAAACTCTTGGCCATCAGGACGAAGTGACAGGCCTGCTTGACCGGCCGGTGCTCGTACGGGGCCGTCCCGACCTCGCGGTAGCCGAGCGACCGGTACCAGCGCGCGAGCTCCTCGCGGAGGTTGATGATCTGCAGGTTGACCTGCGTGCAGCCGCCGGCCTCGCACAGCGCCTCGGCGATCCGCACCAACCGGGTACCCAGCCCGGCCTTCTGGGTCGCGGGGTCCACCGACAGCATGCCGATGTAGCCAGGCGCGGAGCCGTCGTGCTCGACATACACGGCGGCGGCGAGGCCACCCTTGTGCTCGAGCACGATGAACGTCCCGCGCTCGATGAGCTCGCCGACCTCGGCCGCATCGGTGCGGTCTCCGTCGACGAAGAAGCGCTCCACGGCATACGCTCGGTTGACGAGCATCGCGAGAGCGGGGGCATCGGCAGGCGATGCGCGGCGGACGCTGATGGCTAAGTCGGGCTGCACGATCGATCGCGTAGCAGCAGGGTCCGACATTCACCGCGCGATCACAACTCTTAATGCGTCGATCGGGATCTCTACTTGAACTGCCGGAGCTCGATCGGCGTGCTCGCGTAGCCGGTGTCCGCGATGCGCTGCTCCTTCGGCGAATCGAACAGCGTGTGCAGCACGATGTCCTGATCATCGAGCACGCCCTTCGTGCCCTTGTCCTCCGCGAGCGCACCGACGTGACGCGTGAACAGGATCAGGTCGCCGACGTGCGTGAATGGAACGGGCTTGCCGGCGCGATCGCGATAGACGCCGTCCTCGCCTCGCGTGCCGGACGCGAGCAGCTTCGTCACCTGCGGCAGACCGCCGGTCCACGTGTACGCGACATGCTTCCCCATCCGGCGCGCGCCGTAGACCATGAGGTCGGCGCAGTCGGAGCCCTCGAGCCGCTCGCTCTGGTGCGTCCGGTCGGAGAGACCCGCCGATGCCCAGACGTAGGGCTGGCCGTACATCTCGGTGAGAAAGCCGAGGAACGTGTCATCGCGCCGGATGGTCACGCGCGTCACCGCATCGGTGAGCCCACCGGAGCCGCGACCTCGCCGTGCCTCGATGCCCGCGCTCGCGATCGTCCGGTCGCCCTGCGTCGCGGTCAGCTGGTACCGCATCGTGCCGACCCCGCCACCGTGGTCGGTCGTGAGCGTCGGCCGGACATCTGCCGCGATCGAGGTGCGGTTCGCGGCATCGATTGCAGTGGCGCGGTAATCGATCGCCTCGAAGCGGAATACGCCCGACGCGGTGTTCGACGTGTTCGCGGACGTGGGCTCGATGCGCGACCACGCGAGCTCGATCGCGGGAGCGCGCGACATCGGCTCGACATGCAGCTTCTTGCCATCGAGCTCGACTCGTTCGGCGTCGCTGTAAAAGACCGCACCGGCGCGAACGACGGCGTGGAGCGTCACGACGTCGCCCTTCTTCGCGTGTACGGGTTTCGACGTAGCCGGTGAATCGCCGACGGAAACGACGATCCGCACCTCCTCCACGCGCGTCGTGATGCTGCTGTCACCAACACGTGATGGTGATGTCGCGTGCGGAGTGCGCGCTGGCGTCACGGTCGCCTGCGTAGTTTGCGCAAGCGATGGAGCACTCGCTGTCGACGAGCTACACGCGACTGCGAGCGCGACGAAAAGCCTCATCTGCATTTCAACGCGCGAGCTGCGTGACAGATTTCATCGACGTGATCGAGAGCGGGAAATATGCGTTGTCCCGACGAGGTTCATGGTGCAGAGTGAGTCCCGTCGACATGTGGAACTTGGCAGACAGGGTGGTGAAGGCAGTGTCGGACGTCACGGTCGGAACCGTGATCGTGCTCGTCCACGTCGCGCTTGCAGATCGCACGCGCAAGGCACTGTCTTCCCCGAAGCAGACATCGCAGCGTCTCCCGGCGTGATGTTCACGCTGTCGCGCGCGACCTAGACGACGTCCTCGTCGAGATCGACGACGTACGTCACGAGGTTCGCGAGCGGCGGCTGAAACGCCGTCGAGCCGAACGGCAGAACTGCGCCGACCTCGTCGGTGTGCACGATCTGGTCGAGCGTCATCGGCCGCATGATCATGCCGATCGACGCGCCGGCCTTCACCGCCGACACGACCGACGCCGCATCGACGTCCGTCGTCGCCGCCGCCGTCTGGAGCACGCGGCGCAGGAACAGGCTCTCGACGACGACCGGATCGTACTTCTGGATCGCGCGGTGAACGTCGATGCCCTCGCCGACCGGGCTGACGTCGCTCTTGAGCGTCAGCTTCCACGCGTCGGCGTCGCCGGCGAACACGGTGACGAACGTCGGCTGGTGTGCCGTCGTCTCGATGACCTCGCGCTCGAGCTTCGCCGCATCGCCCGCGAGGCCCGCGAGCTTGTCGACGATGAAGTACTTCTTCGCGGCATCGAGCACGGCATCGCGCTTGAAGCCGTCGGACCGGACGAGACGGTGGCGCGCCGCGATCACGAACGTCGGCTCGTCGAGGTTCGAGATGCAGACGAGTCCGTATTTCGCCGACGAGTATTGCGGTGCGTCCTCGGCGCCGATCTTCTCCGCGTACGCGAGCATGCCTTCGTAGCGCGCGTGACCGTCGAGCACGTGCATGCGCTTCGGCGCGAACAGCGGCCGCAGCTTGCCGATGATCTCGGCGCTCGCGACGCGCCACAGGCGATGGATCGTCCTGTCGGGCGTCGTCACCTCGATCGTCGGCGGCTCCGACTCCGCGCGGCGGAACAGCCGATCGACTTCGCGCGCGCTATCGCGGTATCCGGCGAACACCGGCTCGGTGTGTGCGCCCGCGGCCGCGATGCTCGCCGCCGCCGCATCGCGCGCCGTCGGGTCCGTCGCCTCGTGGGGCCGGATCTGGCCCTCGCTCCACGGCGTCAGGCGCGCCGCGACGATCACGTTCTGGCGCGTGATCGTGCGGCCGCTGTCGCTGAACACCTGGTGATAGCGATAGACCGCGCGAACCGGATCGCGCACGAGCTCGCCGCTCGCGAGCCGGTCCTTCACACCGCTCACCGGGCTCGCGACGACCTTGGCGAGCTCGACCTTCGTTGGATCCCAGAGCGCGCCGCGAAACCCTGCAATTGCCGGCATACCCTCACGTTACCGCGAAGCAGCCGTCAGCGCCTGGCGCCGATGTCGCGACGGACCTGCTTGCCCGGCAGCTCGATCTCGTCGACGACCGCGTAGGCGCGCTCGCGGGCCTGCTGGACGCTGACGCCGAGCGCGGTCACGCCGAGCACGCGCCCGCCGGCGCTGACGAGGTGGCCGTCCTTCTTCGCCGTGCCGGCATGAAACACGACGACGCCATCGCGCGCCTCGGGCACGTTCGTCAGCGGATCGCCGGTGCGCACGTTGCCCGGGTAGCCGGCGGCAGCGACGACGACGCACACCGCGACGCGCGGATCCCACGCGAGCACGCCGTGCGGTAAGTGGCCGCTCGCGCAGCCGGCGAGCACCTTGCCGAAGTCGCCGACCATGCGCGCCATCAGCGGCTGGGTCTCGGGGTCGCCGAAACGGACGTTGTACTCGAGCAGGTACGGCGCGCCGCCCGCATCGACCATGACGCCCGCGAACAGGACGCCGCGGTAGTCGATGCCATCCGCGCGGAGGCCGCGCAGCGTCGGCTCGAGGATCTCCTTCGTGATCCGCTCGACGATGTCGGCATTCGTCCACGCCGGCGAGACCGTCCCCATGCCGCCGGTGTTCGGCCCCTGGTCGCCGTCGAAGATCGTCTTGTGATCCTCGGTCGGCGGCAGGACCTCGAGCGAGGTGCCGTCCGTGATCGCGAACACGCTGACCTCGCGACCGATGATTCGCTCCTCGACGACGACCGTCGCGCCGGCCGCGCCGAACCGCCGGGCCTCGAGCATGTCGCGCGCCGCGGCCTTCGCCTCGGCGACGCTCTCGGCGACGACGACGCCCTTCCCCGCCGCGAGGCCGTCCGCCTTGACGACGACGCCGGCGCCGGTCGCGGTCAGGGAGTCGATCGCCGCATCGGCCTCGGCGACGGTCGTCACCGTGAAGAACCGCGCGGTCGGGATGTCGTGCCTGGCGAAGAACTGCTTGCAGAACGCCTTGCTGCCCTCGAGCTGCGCGCCGGCCGCTCCTGGGCCGAACACGAGGAGGTTGTTGGCGCGCAGGTCGTCTGCGAGGCCGGCGACGAGCGGTGCCTCCGGGCCGACGACGACGAGATCGACGCGCTCGGCGCGGGCGAGGTCCGTGATCCCGGGATGGTCGGTGAGCGCGACCGGCACGCACCGCGCCACCTGCTCGATGCCGGGGTTGCCGGGGGCCGCGATCACCTCGTGCCCACCCTGCGCGAGACGCCAGACGAGGGCGTGCTCGCGACCACCGTTGCCGAGGACAAGGATCTTCATGGCGCGAGGGAATCTAGCACCGCTGCCCCGTGCAACTCTCCTCGGGAGCGGGTGTCTAAGCGGCATGCGAGGCGTGGCGCTCGTCCTTGTCGTGGCGGTCGGCGGCGCCGGGAGCGCGGCGGCCCAGCCCGCGGGCGACTGGACGGTCAAGCGCGACCCGTTCGATCCAGCGACGGTTCGGCGCTACCACGACCTGCTCGCAGCGGATCCGTACGACCGCGGCGTGCTCGCGACGCTGGTGAGCCTCTACGCGGCGCACCGCACCGCGGCGCAGCTCCGCGCGGTCTACGACGGCAAGCCCGACTGGGCGTCGCTCGTCGTGCTCGCGCGGCTCTCGACCGACCCGGCGGTCGCGCTCGCGC
>JAEWJO010000756.1 GCA_023386455.1 Pseudomonadota bacterium
CGGGGGGGCCGGCCCCCCGCCCACGCCGACGGCGAGCCCTGGTACCGCGGACCGTACGGCAACAACCGGATCCTTCACCTCTCGATCGCCGTCGGCGGCGCGATCGTCTATCCGGCACTGTCGCCCGTCGAGCACGCGCTCGCTCCCGATACGTGCCGCTGGTGCGAGCCGAACGCGCTCGATCGCGGCGCCCGCGATCGCTTCCTGTGGACGAACACCGCCCGCGCCGACTTCACGAGCGACCTCGCCGCGTACGTGATGACGCCGGGGATCTCGGTCGGCGGTCTGCTCATCGGCACGCTCTCGAACGCGAGCGTCGCCCGTTCGATCGACGACCTCGTGCCCGTGCTCGAGGCGTCCGTCGTCGCGCGGTGGACGAGCCGCATCATCAAGCTGGCCGTCGGTCGCCAGCGCCCGTACGCGCACTTCGTCGGCCCGATCGACGACGACGACGACAACCTCTCGTTCCCGTCCGGCCACACGATCGGCGCGTTCTCCGTCGCGACGAGTGCCGGCATGGTCGCGCACCTGCGCGGCTACAAGAGCGAGCCGCTCATCTGGATCGGCGGGCTCGCGCTGGCGACGACCACCGGCTACCTCCGGATCGCGGCCGACAAGCACTACATGACCGACGTCCTCGCGGGTGCCGCGCTCGGGACGGCCGTCGGGCTCACGGTTCCCTTACTGATGCGGCGGGACAGTGAATCCGAGATGGTTCCGCTCGTGTCGACGGGCGGGTTCGCGATCAGCGGCGTCTGGTGATGCTACGGTTCGCGACGTGCGGACCGCGTTGATCGTCGTGTTGCTGGTGTCGAGTGTCGCTTCGGCCGCGCCTCCGGAGCCGAGTGGCCCGCATCCGCGCATGTTGCTCGATGCCGACCTGCGAACGACCTGGAAGACGTACGCGAAGCTCCCGGTCGGTCCGATCGTCGGCGCGATCAACCTGTGCGACGACGCGCGCACGACGAAGGAGCACTACCGCGCGCTCTATCAGGGCTCGGAGTGGGCGCGTGTCCTCCAGGCGTGCCTCGTCGCCTGGGCCGCGACCGACAGCAAGCAGCATGCGGCGACCGCGATCCAGTACTTCACCGCGCTCCTCGACGATCTCGACTCGCTCGGCGATCACCGCGGTGGCGACGAGTCCGCGCGCCGCGATCACGGCTACGCGATCCGCAACCTCGGCCCGTACACCGCGCTCGCGTACGACTGGCTGCACGACAAGATGCCGCCCGAGCTTCGCGCGCGTGCGCGCCAGCGCTGGAAGGCGTGGCTCGACTGGTACGCCGAGAAGGGCTACCGCGCGCGCAATCCCGGCTCCAACTACCAGGCCGGCTACCTGCTCGCCGCGACGGCGATCGCGATCGCGCAGGGCGGCGAGGCCGGTGCCGACGGCGCCGCGCTCTGGTCCCTCGTCGCCGACGAGCTCTGGGGCAAGGACATGGCCGCGGCGCTCACCACCGACGGCGTCCTCGCCGGTGGCAACTGGCCCGAGGGCTGGCAGTACGGACCGCTGTCCGTCGCCGAGTACGCGCTCGGTGCGCGCCTCATGAAGGGCGCCGGCGTGCCGGTCCCCGGTATCACCCAGTGGCTGTCTTCGCTCCTTCGCCACCACGTCTACTCCCTGTCGCCGAGCGACACCGTCTATCCGACCGGCGACACCGAGGCCGAGACCGCGAACCTCCCGCCGCACGTCCTCACGCTCAATGCGATCGCGCTCGGCGAGTCGACGCCCGAGGACCGCAACTGGGCACGCGGCGAGCTCGCGCGCCTCCGGCTCGTCGATCGCGACTACTTCCTCTACGACGCACTCGCCGCACCCGGCGACAAGCCCGAGCCGCCGCCGCGCGCCGCATGGCCGACCTGGTACGTCTCCGCGAACACCGGCACGCTCTACGCGCGCACGCGCTGGGATGACCGCGCGATCTGGTTCGTCAGCGAGTGTCACGCGACGATCGAGACCGACCACCGTCACCCGAGCGCGGGCACGTTCGCGCTCTCGCGCGGCAAGGACGACGTGATCGTCGACCCGTCGCCGTACGGCTCGGTGTCCACGCTCACGAGCAACGCGCCGACCGTCGCATCCGCGCAGCTCCCGGCCGACTACATCCCGAGCCAGGGCTCGTGGAGCGAGAAGACCGGCTACGACTTCGTGACCCAGCGCGCGAGCGGCGTCGTCGCGGCACGCTGCGACTACTCCGACCAGTACAAGTTCCAGGAGCGCCGCACCGACATCCCCGAGGCGTTCCGCGACTTCGTCCTCCTACCGAGCACCGACGGCACCGACGCGACGCTCGTCGTGATCGATCGCGCCGACACCGGTGCCGCCGACCGCGGCATGAACCTGCGCTTCCGCTCGCCGGGCCACTTCGCGCTCGACGGCACGACCGCGACCTCGACGGTCGGCGGCACGAAGCTCTCGATCGCCTCGCTCACCGCGACGAAGCCATCGATCGGCGTGCCGTCGGGCAAGGACTGCTACAAGGAGGGCATCGCGAAGGGCCGTTGCGACGCGGCGCGCTTGCCGGTCACCGACTATCGCGTCGAGATTCCCGGCCCGAAGCCGGCGGCGGTGCACCTGATCTCCGCGACCGCTGCGAAGGCCGCCGCACCGACGGGCAAGCCGCTCTCCGGCGACGGCTGGGCGGGGGTCCAGATCCGCGGCGTGCGCGACGCGAGCGTCGTCTGGCGCACCGGTGGCGGGACGCTCGCGGCCTACGCCGCACCGCCCGGCCTCCACGTCATCCTCGACGGTGTCGACGGCGACATCACCGCGACGAAGGAGGGCGATGCGTGCAAGGTCAAGCTCGCCGGCAAGGGCTCGCCCGCCGCGGTCGTCGCGTCCCTCGATGCCGACTGCAAGGTCACGCTCGATCCGCAGGCCGCCGCGGCGTCGGCGATCGATACCAAGCCGCGGAGCGGTCGCGGCTCCGCTCGCTCGCCCCGCTCCGGCTGCTGCGGTGCCGAGGCCGCGCCGGGGCAGGCATTCGCGATGACCGGCGTCGTGTTCGCGATCCTCGCGCTGCGCCGCCGCCGTGCAGCTCAGCCGAAGCGGCCGGTGATGTAGTTCTCGGTCCGCTCGTCGCGCGGGTTCGAGAAGATCTTCGCGGTGGCGTCGTACTCGACGAGCACGCCGCTGCGCTGGTCGTTGGTCGGATCGAGCTCGGCCGTGAAGAACGCCGTGCGGTCGCTCGTGCGCGCCGCCTGCTGCATGTTGTGCGTGACGATCACGATCGTGTACGTCCGCTTGAGCTGACGCATCAGCTCCTCGATGCGCGCGGTCGCGATCGGATCGAGCGCACTGCACGGCTCGTCCATGAGGACGACCTCGGGCTCGACGGCGATCGTGCGCGCGATGCACAGGCGCTGCTGCTGGCCACCGGACATGCCGAGCGCGGAGTGCTTGAGCCGGTCCTTGACCTCGTCCCACAGCGCGGCGGCACGCAGCGATTTCTCGACGATCTCGTCGAGCCTGCGCCGATCGCGAATGCCGTTGATGCGCGGTCCGAACGCGATGTTGTCGTAGATGCTCTTGGGGAACGGGTTCGGCTTCTGGAACACCATGCCGATGCGGCGGCGGACCTCGGCGGCGGACACGTCGTGACCGTAGAGAGGGATGCCGTGGTAGGTCACCTTGCCCCTGACGCGCGCGCCCGGGATGAGGTCGTTCATCCGGTCGAGGCAGCGCAGGACGGTCGTCTTGCCGCAGCCCGACGGGCCGATGAACGCCGTGATCTGGTTCTTCTGGATCTTCAGCGTGACGTCGTGGACGGCGCGGAACGAGCCGTAGAAGACCTCGAGCTGGTCGAGGTCGAACACGGTCGGCGCCTCCTCGATGCTCGCGATGGTCGACGAGCTCGTCCGGGCGGGCACCGTCGGACGGGTCATCACTCGTGCGGTTTCGATGGCTGCGGTCTGCATGAGATCCTCCTTCAGCACGACATCACCTCCTGGTCTCGAAACGAGCCGTGAACAGGCGGGCGACGAGAGTCAGCAAGAACGTCAGGCCAACGAGCGTGAGCGCTGCGCCCCACGCGCGGTCCTGGGCGGCGACGAACGACGACGTCGCGTTGCCGAAGATCTGGACCGATAGCGCGGTGTTCGCCTCGGTGAAGAAGTGCGGGTTCATCGCGGTCGCCGCACCGACGGCGAACATGAGCGGCGCGGTCTCGCCGGCGGCGCGCGCGATCGCGAGCAGCGAACCGGACACGATGCCGGGCAGGGCGGCCGGCAGCACGACGGTGACGATCACGCGGCTCTTGCTCGCGCCGAGCGCGAACGCGCCCTCGCGCAGCTGACCGGGGACGAGCCGCAGCATCTGCTCCGTCGAGCTAATGACGACGGGCAGCATGAGGCAGGCGAGGGCGAGCGCGCCGCCGAACGCCGAGTAGCCGAACCGCACGGTCCACGTGATGTAGATGAACAGGCCCATCACGACCGACGGGACGCCGGTCATCACCATCGTCATGAAGCGGACCGCGCGCGCGAACGGGCTCTGGCCGCCGTACTCGCCGAGGTAGACCGCGCCGAGGATGCCGAGCGGCACGGCGATCAACGTCGCGCCTCCCGTGACGAGCAACGTGCCGACGATCGCCGAGCGCATGCCGGGGCCAGCCTTGCGCGAGATCACCGGCACGTCGTGGGTGAAGAACGCCGGGAATGCCTCGAACGCGGTGCCGGCGCCCTTCGAGATGACTGCATGGATGATCATCGCGAGCGGGATCGCGACGGCGACCACGCACAGGCCCATCAGCACCGACATGATCACGGACTTCGCGCGGCGCCACGTCGGGCGCGGGCGGAGGTCGATGACGCGGCGCAGGTCGGTCATGACGACTTCCCTCGATTGCGCGCCATCGACCGGCGCACGATCGCCGTCGCGATCAGGTTGACCGCGATCGTGATGAGGAACAGTACGACCGCGAGCGCGATCAATGCCGACTTGTGCATCGCATCGGCCTCGCCCCATTCGTTCGCGATCACCGCGGGCATCGAGTTGCCCGCCTTGAACGCGTCGAGCGTGATCTGGCCGAGCGCCGAGCCGATGACGAGCGCGGCGGCGATCGTCTCGCCCATCGCGCGGCCGAGGCCGAGCATCACGGCACCGACGAGGCCGCCCTTGCTGTGCGGCCACACCGAGCCCCAGATCATCTCCCAGCGCGTGGCGCCGAGCGCGAGCGCGGCCTCCTTCTCGCCGGCCGGCGTCGTCTCGATCACCTCTCGTGCGAGCGACGTGATGATCGGCGTGATCATGATCGCGAGGATGACGCCGGCCGTGAGGAACGAGCGGCCGAGCACCGGCGCGAGCACGAGGATGCCCCACAGGCCGAACACGACGGACGGGATGACCGCGAGCAGGTCGAGCACGTAGACGAGCGGGCGGCGCAGGCGAGCCGGCGCGACCTGCGTGACGAACAGCGCGACGCCGAGGCTTACCGGGACCGCGAGCGACACCGCGATGAACGCGGTGTAGAGCGTCCCCCAGATGAACGGCAGCGCGCCGTACAGCGCGCTCGCGGGCGACCACCTCCTCGACGTGAAGAAGTCGAGGCCCATGTGGTCGAGCACCGGCAACGCCCGGCTCGACATCACGAGCGCGATCAGCGCGAGGATCACGAGGACGGCCGCGCCCGCGCCGACGGCGATCCATCGGAAGGCCCTATCTGCAGTCCTGCGTCTACCTCCGAGCATGGTTAGCCAGAGATCTTGTCGAGCTGTGCGAGCGCCTTGTCGGCGAGCGACTTCGGCAGCGGCGCGAAGTCGAGCGGACCGAGCAGCGATTGGCCGTCGGTGAGCAGGTAGCGGAGGTACGACTTCAGCGCGCCGCTCTTCGCCCGGTCGGTCTGCTTCGCGTAGACGATGACCCACGACTGATACGTGATCGGGTACGCGGCGTCGCCCCGGGCGTTCAGCGCCGAGAACGTCAGGTTGTCCTTCACGTCGATGCCCGCGCCGGCGGCCGACGTCGACTCCATGGTTGGCTCGACGTACTTGCCGGCGCTGTTCTTGATGCCCGCGTACCTGATGCCCGACGCCTTCGCGTCCGAGAGGTCGACGTAGCCGATCGCGCCGGGCGTCGACTTCACGAGCTGCGCGACGCCGCCGTTGCCCTGACCTGCCTGGGTGTCCGCCGGCCACTCGACCGTCGAGCCGCTCTTCAGCTTCCACGCGCCGCCCGATGCCTGGTCGAGGTACTTCGTGAAGTTGTCGGTGGTTCCGGACCCCTCGGCGCGGTGCACGACGACGATGTCGCTCGCCGGCAGCTTCGCGCCCGGGTTGTCCGCGGCGATCGCCGGGTCATCCCACTTCGTGATCTCGCGCTGGAAGATCTTCGCGAGCGTCTCGGGCGAGAGCTGGAGTCTGTCGACGCCGGGGACGTTGTACGTGACGCTGATCGCGCCGAGCAGGATCGGGAAGTACAGGACGTCGCCGCCCTTGTTGTTCGCGAGGTCGGCGTCCTTGTAGGGCGAGTCGGAGCCGGCGAAGTCGGTGACCATGTCGGCGAGGTCCTGCCGACCCTTGCCGGAGCCGCCACCGCCGTAGTTGAGCTTGACGTTGGGGTTCGCCTTCGTGAACGCGGCGATCGCCTCCTCCTGATACGGCTTCTGGAACGTCGAGCCGCTCGCGTCGAGCGTGACGTCTTCGCGGGACGCGGTTCCGGAGCCCGTTTCTTCCGTCGTCTTGCCGCAACCCGCGAACGCGAGGGCTGCGGCGCTCACAAGTGCGATCCAGGTCTTCATGCCCGAACGCTAGTAAACGGATGGGGCGCGCCAGCGGCACCCGTGTGACGGGACGGTGACGAGATCTGCTGTGAAGCGGCAGACGTCAGTTCGCCGGCGTGGGCGGCGGACGGTGGCGTACGTCCTGCGCCTTGACCATGTACACGACTTCCTCGGCGAGGTTCTTCGTGTGGTCGCCGATGCGCTCGAGGTATCGGCAAACAGACGTCAGCGGCAAGACGCGCGTGACGGTCGCCGGATCCGTCGCGACATGCGCGAGGAGCTCGGCGAACAGGCTCGCGTTGCGCTTGTCGATCTCGCGGTCGGCCTCGATGACAGCAGCCGCCCGATCGGCGTCCTTCGCAGCGAAGCTGTCGAGCGCCGAGCGTAGATTCTCGTGCACGAGCTCCGACAGCTTCGCGAGGTTGGGGATCCTGTCGAGCGGCGGCAGTCGTGACAGCTCGAGCGCGCGCTTGGCGATGCCGGCGGCGTTGTCGCCGATGCGCTCGAGGTCGGTCACGAACTTCAGCGACATCGTGATGAAGCGCAGGTCCGACGCGACGGGCTGGCGCATCGCGAGGATCTGCAGCGCGAGCTCGTCGATCTCGCTCTCGTCGCGATCGATCGCCTCGTCATTCGCGATCACCCTGCGCGCGATCTCGTCGTCGCGCTCGATGACTGCTTGCATCGCCAGCGTGATCTGCTGCTCGCAGCGCCCACCCATCGCGGACAGCCGCTCGCGCAGCGTCCGTAGCTCCGTCTCGAAGTCCTTGCTGGTGTGTGTCGTCATCATGCCGCTGCCGTGGTGAGTGTGGCCTTGGGAAGGCGCAACCAGAAGATACTGCCATGCGGCGAGTTTGGCTCGACGCCCACCTGGCCGCCCATGCTCTCGACGAGGTGCTTGACGATCGACAGGCCGAGTCCCGTACCGCCTGCCTCGCGCGTGCGACTCGAATCGACGCGATAGAACCGCTCGAACACGCGCTCGCGGTGCTTGTCCGAGATCCCCGGACCGTCGTCGCGGACCTCGATGCGGACCGCGTCTGCGAGCTCGCGAGCCTCGACCCACACGTGGCCTTCGGCGCGGGTGTACCTGACGCCGTTATCGATGAGGTTGACGAGGATCTGGTCGAGCGCCTTCGGATCGGCGCGGACCGCGAGCGCCTCGGGGACCGCGACCTCGACGGTGACGCCGCGCACGTGTGCGTTCGTCTCGATCGCCGACAGCGACTGCTCGGTGACCGGCTTGACCGGCACCGTCGACACGTCGAGGCGGTACTGCCCGGCGTCGAGCCGCGACAGGTCGAGCAGGTCGGCGAGGATGCGTGCGAGTCGCTCGGCGTTGCGATGCAGGCCGTCGATCAGCTTCGGCGCCATCTGCGGATCGTCCTTCGCACCGGCGATCAGCGTCTCGGCGTTCGCGCGGATGACGGCGACCGGCGTCCGGAGCTCGTGCGAGACATTCGCGACGAAGTCGCGCCGCACCGTCTCGAGCTTGCGGACGTTCGTCACGTCCTCGAGCAGGAGGACGCGGCCGGCGCGCCCCCAGGTGCGAGCGGCGCGGACGAGCGTGCGCGGGCCATTCGGCAGCTGGACCTCGGCGCTCGCATCCTCGGGGTGCTGGACGAGCTCGTGCAGCTCGGGGACGCGGACGAACTCCAGTAGCGGCTCGCCGACGAGCGAGCTCTGCACGCCGAGCATCTTGCGCGCGGCATCGTTCAGGAGCTCGATGCGGTGCTCGCCGTCGATCGCGATCACGCCGTGGGTGAGCAGATCGGCGACGGCGCCGAGCAGCGTGCGCTCGTGGTGGAGCGCGTTGCGGCTGCGCTCGGCCTCCTCCGCGAGCGCGTTGACCCACTCCCCGAGCACGCGTAGCTCACCGGCAGCGGATGCGATCGGGACGCGGCGCGTCGGCTCGCGCGCGACGTCATGTGCGGCAGCGGCAAGCCGGTGGATCCGGTGCCGCATGATCCCGATCGTGACGAGCGCTGTCGCGAGGACAAGGCCGATCGCGATCAGGGCGAACGTCACGCGTCGGCCTCGTCGGGGTCGCTCTTGAAGCGATAGCCGACCCCTCGCAGCGTCTCGATGTATGCGCCGGCCTCGCCGAGCTTCTCGCGCAACCGCTTCACGTGCGTGTCGACGGTGCGCGTCGTGACGTCGGCGTCGATCCCCCACACGTCGGAGAGCAACGCGTCGCGTGTCTGGACGCGGCCGCGGCGCGACATGAACGCGTGCAGCAGCCGGAACTCGAGTGCGGTCAGCGCGATCTCGCCCTTGTCGACCCACGCGCGGTGCGCGTCGCGATCGATCTCGAGCCGGCCGAACCGGATCAGCGAGGGCTCGCCCTCGGCGCGCTGCGTACGATGACGGAGCTGCGCGCGAATGCGCAGGATCAGCTCGCGCACGCTGTACGGCTTGACGACGTAGTCATCGGCGCCGACCTCGAACCCGACCACGCGATCGATCTCCTCGCCCTTCGCCGTGCACATGATCACCGGGACATCGCGCGTGCGGTCTTGCTCGCGCAGCCGCCGGCAGATCTCGGTGCCCGCGAGATCGGGGAGCATGAGGTCGAGGACGATCACGTCCGGAACCGGATCGGTCGTCGCCGACGTCAGCCCCTGACGGCCGCTGTGCGCGACGCGCACCTCGAAGCCCTCGGACCGCAGGTTGTATTCGAGCGTGGTCGCGAGATCGACCTCGTCTTCGATCACCAGGACCAGACCGCTCATATGCCCGAGCCTTAGCATGGCATCCGTGACAGTTGTGTGACGGCCTCGTGGCCCTCGGGAAACGTTGGGTTATGGTCGTCCGATGAACCTCGTCGATTTGATCCCGGAACCGCTCCGGGCGGTGGGCCCAGGGGGACTGGAGGTCTGGCAATGGCTCGGAATCGTCGCGATCGTCGTCATCGCGATCGGCCTCGGGCGGATGGCCGCGTGGATCGTCGCATACGTAGGTAGCAAGGTCGCCGGGCGCACGAGCACCACACTGGATGATGACCTGCTGCGGCGACTCCGCTCGCCGCTCCGCGCGCTGGGGTCGATCGGCTTTCTGCGGATCGGCATCCTCGCGCTCGAGCTGCCGCCGCGCGCGAACGAGATCGGGATCGAGATCCTGCTCGCGTGCTTCGCGTTCGCACTCGTGTGGGGCGCGCTACGCGCGATCGACGTGATGGCGTCGCACCTCTCGGGCGCGGTGTGGGTGACGTCGCGGCCGAGCTCGCGATCGCTGCTGTCGTTGATCTCGCGCGTCGCGAAGGTGCTCGTCATCGTCATCGCGGGCATCGGCTTCATGAGCGGGCTCGGCTTGCCGGTCGCGAGCCTCCTCGCGGGCCTCGGTATCGGCGGTATCGCGCTCGCGTTCGGCGCGCAGAAGACCGTCGAGAACCTGTTCGGCGCGGTCTCGATCGGCGTCGATCAGCCGTTTCGCGAGGGCGACTTCGTCCGCGTCGAGGCCGACGTGATGGGCACGATCGAGACGGTCGGCCTGCGCTCGACGCGGATCCGCACGCTCGACCGGACGGTCGTCTCGCTCCCGAACGGTCGGCTCGCGGACATGCGGATCGAGACATTCGCGCCGCGCGACCGGATCCGCTACACGACCGTGCTGAGCATCGCCTACGGCACGACCGGCGCGCAGATGCGCGAGGTGCTCGCGGGAGTCGACACGCTGCTTCGCCAGCACACCGGGGTCTGGAAGGACGACATCGTCGTCCGCTTGATGGGGTTTGGCGCGTCCTCGCTCGATATCGAGATCATCTGCTACTTCTCGACGACCGAGATGGGGACGTTCCGGACGTGGAAGCAGGAGATCCTGCTGGGAATCATGGACCTCGTCGAGCGTGCCGGAACCGCGCTCGCGGTCCCGAAGCGGTCGGTGCAGGTCCTCGACGACCGCAAGGCCGGTTAGTGCTACAAACCCGCCCTCGATGTTGACCGGCAAGCAGCGACGACACCTCCGCGCCCTCGCGCACGACATGAAGCCGATCGTCCAGGTCGGCAAGGGCGGCATCGACGAGGGCCTCATCAAGGCCATCGATCAGGCGCTGGCCGATCACGAGCTCATCAAGGTGAAGGTCGGCGAGAGCGCCGATCTCGACCGCCACGAGGCCGCCGAGAAGCTCGCGGCGGAGACCCACGCGGAGGTCGCGCAGGTGCTCGGCTTTACGCTGCTGCTGTATCGCCCGGATCCCGAGGATCCGAAGATCGTCCTGCCGAAGGCCCGCAAGGGCGAGCCGGCCGAGGACGACGACGACGAGGACGACGAGGACTAGCGACGGCGGCGGCGGCTCAGGCCGACGAGGCCGACGAGCAGTGCCAGGAGGCCGCCCGCGTGACCGCCGCCTGCAGCGCAGCCACCGACGAGGTCACCGTTGTTGAGCGCATCCTCGTCGCTGTCTCCGGTCGACGAGCCGGAGCCGGTGTCGGGCGCAGCGCCCTTCTTGACCGTGACCGAGCGCGTCTCGCTCTTGAAGTTCTTGCCGTCGCTGAGCTCGACGACGACCGTGTGCGCGCCCTCGCCGAGCGTCGCGCTCGTCGTGAACGTGAACGGGCCGGCGCCGGTCTGCGAGTCGACCTGCGTGCCGTCGATCTTCAGCGTCGCGCCGGTGACCGCGAGGTTGTCGGTGCCGCTCGCGCGGACCTCGAAGCCCGGCGGGACCGTCGCGTTGTTCGACGGGGTGCTCCACTGCATGTCGGGCGCGACCGCGTCGGCGACGCCGAGGCGCTCCTTGAGCAGCGCGACCGAGTTCTGATTCGCGCGGCACACCGAGCCGTTGATGCCGCACTGGCGGGTCGTGCTCTCGCCGCACGACGCGGCCTGGTCCTGGAACGCGCGGTTGCCGTTGTACTGGAGGTACGTCATCGGGTCCGACGCGAGGAGCTCGTGATCGAGCCCGTAGCTGTGCGCGACCTCCTGCGCCATGATCTCGCACGCCTCGCGCGGCGTCATCTGGAACGCGCCGGTGAACGTGAACACGACCGAGTTCTCGATGATCGAGCAGTCGAGCGTGAACGGCGAGACGCCGGCGACGTTCTGATCCATGCCGACCTGCGTCGGCGAGCCGCCGAACACGGCCTCCATGTGCGGGACGTTGCCCGGATCGGTGTCGACGACCTGGACGTCGAAGCGCGCGAACAGATCGCGCATGCACGTCACCGTCGTCTGCCAGTTCGCGGCGCTGACGTTCCACGGCGCGATCGTCGTCGCCTGGGTGACGATCGTCGACTTGTTCGTGCGCGCGTCGTTGTTGCCCGGCGCCAGCGTGACGCCGTTCTTGTTGAGGTAGACGATCTTGCTCTGCGCGAGCGCGGCGACCGCGGTCGAGCCGCCCTCGGTCGATGCCGGCAGCACCTGGCGCGCGAGCACGCGGCCGTCCGTGCGCAGCTCGCCGACGAAGCCGTACTCCGGGGCGCTCCCCGCGGGCTCGATCTGCCGCCGCACGATGTCTGCGGACGCGAGCGAGGGACCCAGGAGCAGGGCGCCAACCACGAATGCGCGAAGCTTCATGGGGACCACAAAGATCACGGACCGTGCCAGGTGGGGACGGTTGACCCTAGTGCGCTAAGTCTCTGCAACCACAGGCGGCGTGCTTCGTGTTCGCGGCCGCCCTACGCGCCCACCCGGGGGTCGCACTCCTTGGGTCGGCGACCGGACACCCAGCCTCCGGCCGCGCTGCTGTCACAGCGCTCCGGACAGCGCACGGTATCAGCCGCGGCAGGCGGCCTCGACGTCCTCGACGCGCTTGGGGCACGCGGCCGTGAGGACCTCGTGACCGGTCGGCGTCACCAGGACGTCATCCTCGATGCGCACACCGATCCCGCGCAGGTTGTCGGGCACGTCGGCCGCATCGCTCGCGATGTAGAGGCCGGGCTCGACCGTGATCACCATCCCCGGCTCGAGCGGGCGGGCCTTGCCGCCCTGCGTGTACGCGCCGACGTCGTGAACGTCGAGGCCGAGCCAGTGCGACGTGCCGTGCATGTAGAACTTGCGATAGCCCTGATCGGCGATGCGCTCGTCGGCGGTGCCGGTGAGCAGGCCCAGTGCGATCATGCCCTCGGTCAACCGGCGCACGCAGTGGTCGTGGATGTCGTCGAGCGTGACGCCGGGCTTCACCATCGCGACCGCCTCGACCTGGCAGTCGAGCACGATCTGATAGACGCGCCGCTGGATGTCGGTGAAGCGGCCGTTCGCCGGGAACGTGCGCGTGATGTCGGCGGTGTAATGCTCGTACTCGCAGCCCGCGTCGACGAGGACGAGGTCACCGTCGGCGATCGCGCAGCGGTTCTCGATGTAGTGGAGGATCGTCGCGTTCTCGCCGGCGCCGACGATCGTCGCGTAGCCCGGGCCTTCGCTGCCGGCCTTGCGGAACGTGTAGTTGATGAGCGCCTCGAGCTCGTGCTCGAACGTGCCCGGCTTGCCCGCGCGCATCGCCGCGACGTGGGCGTCGCTCGAGATCGTCGCGGCCTTGCGCATCGCCGTCAGCTCCTCGGGCCGCTTGTGGAGCCGGAGCTCGTGCAGGGCCAGACGCGGATCGACGACGGCGCGCGGCGGACGCTTGCCGCGCTTCTCGGTCTTGCGGAGGCGAGCGATCGCGTGCATCACCATCAGGTCCATCTCGTCGTCGAGGCCGACGCTGTAGTGGAGCTCGTCGCAGTTCGCGATCAGCTCGCCGAGCCGGTTCGCGAGCTCCACCGCGGGATACGCGACGTCGGCGCCGTACTGGCTCTTCGCGCCCTCGATGCCGGCGCGCCGGCCGTCCCACGTCTCCATCTCCGGATCGCGCGGGCGCACGAACATGACGACGCGCTCGGTCTCGTGACCGGGACGGAGCACGAGCGTCGTGTCGGGCTCGACGAAGCCGGTCAGGTAGACGAGGTCCGAGATCTGGCGAAACGGGTGATACGAGTCGCCGTTGCGCAGCCGCTCGGGCAGCGAGCGCACGATCGCGACACCATTCGTGCCGATCGCCTGCATGTACGCGTCGCGCCTCGCTGCGAAGACTGCCGGATCGAACATCCGGCAGGTATACCGCGGCCGACGACGATCAGCGAAGCGGAACGAGCGACGTGGCCGCGACCGCGGCGGCCTGGAACAGCACCTCGACGCGCGGCTCGCTCGCCTGCGCGCGCACGACGACGGTCTCGTCATCGCGCAGCGGCACCGCGTAGAAGATCTGACGCCAGCGCTTGCCGTCGAGCTCGTACGCGCACTCGGTGTACTTGATGAGGTCGTCCGTCGTTCCCTGATCGACCACGCGCTGGTACGGCGCCGGGTTGATCACGACGTCGTCCGCCGGCACCGGGCGCGGCAGGAACGAGATGAACTCGTCGCGGCCACCGGGCGCGTGCAGCTCGAAGAACGGCTGCTTGTCATCGGGCGACGCGGGGACCAGCACGACCTTGCGCGGCAGCTCCATCATCATGCCGCCGGCGAGCGCCGACCACTCGATGTGCGGCAGCGACGCTTCGATCGTCGTGAAGATCGCCTCGACCTCGACACCATCGGCGAGCTCGATCATCGGGCCGCCATCACCGAAGCGCGCGATGCCCGCTGCGAACCACGTCGCGTCTGCCGATGCCGGCACGTCGCCCGGCGTGATGCGCGCGACCTCGCGATCGCCGCGCAGCACGAGCAGCTCACCGTCCTCCGTCACCATCACGCGAATGCCCACCGCCGGGGCGAGAAGCAAACCGTACCCGCCGATCCCATACCTTGCCTGCATGGCGGCGGAACTTAGTGATGGGTCCTCGCGAGCGCAACGAAAATTTTGCAGCTCAAACTACGTAGGACTACGTACGGCGGCGCCGGCGAGCTGCGACGAGACCGACGACGACGATCGCGAGGAATCCTTGCGGGTTGCCGCCCGCCGAACACGCCGCGTAGTCGTAGTCGTCGCCGTAGTAGTCCCCATACGGGTCATCGCCGTACGGGTTGTCAGCGCCGCACGACGCGAGCGCGCTCTCACCGGTGCCGCCGTATGCGCGGAGGTTCGTCAGGTACAGATCGATCAGCTCGATGTCGGCCTGGATGTCCGGATCCTCGTGCGTCGCGTTCCACGTCACCGCGTTGGCGCGCACGGTCGACAGCGCCGACGCCGCACAACCGTAGTCGTACGACTTCGTCGCGAAGCGCAGGCCGAGGAAGATGTTGTACATCGCGTAGCGCTCGGCCATCTCGGGCTGCGAGAGGTACGTCTCCGCCGGCGTCTCGCCCGGATCGTTCGGGTACGCGAGCGTCACGGTGTCGGTCAGCACCTGCGTCGAGCCGGGCAGGCGATACGTGAGCTTCAGGTCGGCGACCTTGCCGCCCGCGTTGTTGCCGGTCGGCGTCATGTGGATGAACAGCATGCTGCCGCCGCCGCGGCGTCCGCCCTCGGGAGCCTGCGACGTGCGGCTCGCGACGAACACCGCGGGAATCGTCATCGCGCCGGTGCGCGGCTGCGCCTTCCACAGCGTCGTGCCGATCACCTCGTCGAACGTCCAGCCGCTGCCCGCGGTCGCCTCGACGTGAACGTCGAGTGCGAGCGGCGTGACGAAGTAGTCGAGCTCCTGCGTGAACACCTCGGTCGCGGCGGCCGCATCCTCGAGGAAGTAGAAGTTGCCGGCGCCGTGCTCGGCGAGGCCGCGCATCAGCGCGACGTCGAACGACAGACCGACGCCGATCGTCGTCAGGCCGATACCGTCGGTGACGTAGCGATCCGCCATCGAGATGATGTCGGTCGTGCTCGTGTTGCCCGCGGTCGCCATGCCGTCGGACAGGAAGATCACGCGGTTCTGGCGGTCCGAGGAGAACGCGTTCGACGCGACCTTGAAGCCGGCCTCGAGGCCACCGTAGATGTTCGTCGAGCCGCGCGGCGTGAGGCCGTCGATCAGCGCGTCGAGTTGCACCTTGTCGACCGTCTCGGAGAACGGCGCGAGCACGTCGACGCGGTCGTCGAACTGGACGAGCGCGAGGCGATCGCCCTCGCCGAGATTGTCGACGAGCGTGTGCAGGCCGACCTTGACCTTCTCGAGCCGCTGGTCGTCCCACATCGAGCCGGAGTGATCGACGACGACGACGAGGTTCAGCGGCTTGCGCGTGATCGTCGACGGATCGACGTTCGTGTTGACCGCGATCTGGAGCGTCGCCTGGTGCGCGCCGGTCAGCCAGTCACGGCCGACGGACACGCCGGGCGTCATGCACAGCACGCTCGTGCAGCCGCTCGCCGGCGGCTCGACGAAGTGCTCGTTGAAGAAGCCGTTCGCGTCGAGCGTGTTCGGGCCCGGGATCTGGCCGGCCTCGAGGATGCCGCGGAACTCGCCGATATCCTGCTGGCCGCCAAAGCTCACGCCGCCGCCGCCGGGGGCACCTGCGCTGTCGGCACCTTCGCCGCCGCAGGCGACCAGGAGTAAAAGAGGGACGAGGCGATGGGAGGTCATGCCGGTCGCAAGAGCAGCGGCCGTGCCCGGATTCCGCGTGCGATTCCGCGAGGTAGCACGCCGCGAGTTGGGCCCGATCGGCGAGTCCCTGACATGGATGTCGTAGGATGCGCCGGTCATGCGCCGCCTCCTGGTCCTGCTCCTCGTCGTCGCCTGCAAGCCCTCGCCGACACCGCCGCCCCCGGTCCCGGTGTTCGCGCGACCGATCGACGGCGGCGTCGCGCTCGTCACCGATGCGCAGCCGTCGATCACGCCGACCGAGCAGGCGCCGGCGATCCCGTATCGAACCGACAAGAGTGACTACGACGTCGACCCCAAGGTCGCGGGCACCGGCAAGACGTTCATGGTCGCGTCGGAGGACGAGTACGCGACGAAGGTCGGCCGCGACATGCTCGCCGCCGGCGGTAACGCGGTCGACGCGGCGGTCGCGACGGCCTTCGCGCTCGCGGTGACGCGGCCGACGGCGGGCAACCTCGGCGGCGGCGGCTTCGCGGTCGTGCGCACCGGCAAGGGCAAGGCGACCGCGCTCGACTTCCGCGAGACCGCGCCGGCGAAGGCAACGCCGACGATGTACGAATCCGATCCGAAGAGCTCGCTCGTCGGGTTCAAGGCGAGCGGCGTGCCCGGCTCGGTCGCCGGTCTCCACGAGCTGCACAGAAAGCTCGGCAAGAAGAAGTGGGCGGACGTCGTCGCGCCGGCGATCGCACTCGCGAAGGATGGCTACCAGGTCGGGCCGTACCTGCACGACGCGATCGCGCGCCGCAACAAGCTGGCGCCGCTGACCGGCGAGTTTGCCGCGCGGTTCGCGCCCGACGGCCAGCCGCTCGCGGTCGGTGCGGTCGTGAAGAACCCCGAGCTCGCCGCCGTGCTCGAGCGCATCGCGGCGAAGGGCCCCGACGGCTTCTACAAGGGAGAGACCGCGAAGGCGATCGTCGATGCGATGGCCGCGGGCGGCGGCATCATCACCGCGAAGGACCTCACCTCGTACAAGGCGGTCTGGCGCCAGCCGATCGAGTTTGCCTATCGCGGCAAGCACGTGATGACGATGCCGGTGCCGTCGTCGGGCGGCATCGTGCTCGCGATGACCGCGAACATCCTGTCGTCGAAGGCGCTCGACAAGGACCTCGGCACGCTCGGCTGGCACTCGGCCGATCACGTGCGCCTTGTCGTCGAGGCCTGGCGCCGCGCGTTCGCCGCGCGCAACGAGCTGCTCGGCGATCCGGCGTACGTGAGGAAGATGCCGCTCCAGAAGCTGCTGTCGCAGCCCGAGGCCGACCGGCTGGCAAAGACGATCGGCGAGCGGGCGACACCGTCGAGCGACGTGCCTGCGCTGCTCGAGGGCACGAACACGACGAACCTGTCGGTCGTCGATAGCAAGGGCATGGCGGTCGCGCTGACGACGACGCTCAACACGTCGTTCGGTAGCGGCGTGATGATCAGCGGCATCCTGATGAACAACGAGATGGACGACTTCGCGACGCGCCCCGGCCAGCCGAACGTCTTCGGGCTCGTCCAGGGCGTGGCGAACAAGGTCGAGCCCGGCAAGCGGATGCTGTCGTCGATGTCGCCGACGATCATCGAGGACGACAAGGGCGAGCTCTACATGGTCGTCGGCGCGCAGGGTGGGCCACGCATCATCACGGCGGTGTGGCAGGCGATGTCGAACGTGATCGATTTCGGCATGCCGGTCGATGCGGCGGTGGCGGCACCGCGCTTCCACCACCAGCACCTGCCCGACGACGTCGTGTTCGAGGACGAGGCGGTGACGAAGGCCGTCGACGACGCGCTCCACGCGCTCGGCTACAAGACGGTCTGGAGCATGCGGGAGCGGATCGGCGCGGCGGCGAACGCGATCGTGAAGACGAAGGACGGCTGGGCGGGCACGGCCGATCCGCGCGGTCGTGGCGCGGCGATGGGGGACTGAGTAGAGTGCGCGCGATGACACGCTTCATCGCGCTGCTCGCCGTGCTCGCCGCTTGTGGCAAGCCGTCCCCGAGGTACAACGAGCCGGTGACGGTCGCACCGCCGCCGGTCGTGGTCGCCGACGCTGCGGCCGAGCCGACCAGCGTCGTGTCCGCGCGTGCGCTCGTCGCGTCGCTCGTCGCCGGCAACTATGCCGAGGTCGTCGCGACATTCGATGCGACGATGAGCGCCGCGCTGCCGGAGCCGAAGGTCAAGGCGACGTGGCAGGGCCTGACGGCGCAGGTCGGTGCGTTCGTTCGCGTCGAGCGCGCGCGCACCGAGGATGCGCCGGGACATCCGATCGCGATCCTGACCTGCACGTTCGAGCGTGCGGAGCTCGACGCGAGGGTCGTCTACGACGACGCCGGGAAGGTCGCCGGTCTGCAGTTCACGCCGGCGACATCGCCGTATCGCGATCCGCCGTACGTCGATCGCAGCACGTTCGACGAGCGCGACGTCACGATCGGCAGCGGCGAATGGGCGCTGCCGGGCACGCTCTCGCTGCCGAAGGCCAAGGCGCCGGTTCGCGCGGTCGTGCTCGTTCACGGCTCCGGCCCGAGCGATCGAGACGAGACGCTCGGCGCGAACAAGGTGTTCAAGGATCTCGCCGGCGGGCTCGCGTCGCGCGGGATCGCGGTGCTTCGCTACGACAAGCGCACGAAGGTCCACGGCGCCAAGATGGCGCAGAATCCCGACCTGACGCTCGAGCAGGAGACGGTCGAGGACGCGCTGCTCGCGGTCGAGCTGCTGCGCGGGATGAAGGAGATCGATGCCGCGCACGTCGTCGTCGCCGGGCACAGCCTCGGCGGGTTCGCGGCGCCGCGCATCGCGGTGCGCTCGCCGCACGTCGCTGCGATCGCGATCCTCGCCGGCAATACGAGCAACGATGTGCCGGCGGCGATGATCTCGCAGATGGAGTACATCGCGCGCGTCGACCCGAGCCAGGCCGCCGCGATGCCCGCGATGATCGAGAAGATCAAGGCCGCGCAGAAGCGGATCGCGGAGCTCCAGCACGGCGCGAAGCCGGCGCCGGGCGAGGTCGTGCTCGGTGCGGGCGCCGCCTACTGGATCGATCTCGCGAAGTACGACGCGATCGCGACGGTGAAGAACGTCAAGCAGCCGATCTTCGTCGCGCAGGGCGGACGCGACTACCAGGTCACCCAGACGGACTTCGACGCGTGGAAGAAGGCGCTCGCGGCGCGCAAGGACGTCGCGTTCCACCTCTACCCCGAGCTCAACCACGCGCTCGGTGCGGGGACCGGGCCCGGCTCGCCGGCCGAGTATCAGAAGCGCACGCCCGTCGATGCTCGGCTCGTCGACGATCTCGCCGCGTGGATCAACGGGTCCTGATTATCCCGACCGCGGTGATGCGTCAGCTGCGTCACCGAAGCTGCTGAGGGCGAAACACGCACGCGAGACCGAGCCCGAACAAACGCGAGCCGGCGTATGCTGGGATCATGGGTGAAAGAGGCGACCCCACCGAGGGCGAGCACGTCTATCCGAAGCTGCCCGTTCCGAAGCACGACGCGCCGAAGGTCAAAGGCTTCAAGAGCGGTGGAGCCGGCAGCAAGCAAACGATGAAGCTCGCCGGCGCTGCCCTCGGCGTCGCCGTGATCGGCCTCGCGGCCGGTTACTTCATCGCACCCGACAAGAAGGCCGAGCTCGCGAAGACGCAGAAGGATCTCGCCGCCGCGCAGACCGCGGCCAAGGTCGAGAAGGACCGCGCCGACGGTGTCGCGAAGCAGCTCGAGGTCGCGGCGAAGGACAAGGTCGACCTCGAGGCGAAGGTCAGCGAGCTGTCGGCGAAGGCCGGCGAGCTCGAGAAGAAGGCGGCCGAGGCCAACATGGTCGCCGAGAAGAAGCTCAAGGCCGCGCTCGACACGGACTCCGGCTCGGTGTCGTCGGAAGGCGACGAGATCCGGCTCAAGCTCGTCGACAAGGTGCTGTTCGCCGTCGGCGATGACCAGCTGACGCCGAAGGGCAAGAAGGTCCTCGACAAGGTCGGCAAGGCGCTCGCCGAGCTGACCGACAAGCAGGTCTGGGTGCAGGGCCACACCGACGATCAGCCGATCGTCAACACGCCGCCGAAGAAGGACAGCAAGAAGAAGGGCGCGACGTGCGAGCCGACGGTGCGGTTCGCGAGCAACTGGGAGCTCTCCAGTGCGCGTGCCCTCCAGGTCGTGCACTACCTGCAGGACACCGTGAAGATCGATCCCACGCGGCTCGCCGCGCTCGCGTTCTCCGAGTACCGCCCCGTCTCGAAGGGCAACAAGGCCGCCAACCGGCGCATCGAGATCGTGCTGTACCCGCACAAGGCCGTGATCGAGCGCTCCAGGAAGTAGCTCCCAGAACAGGGACGGTCTTAACTTGCGTAACTTGCTGCCGCCAAGCTCGCGGAACAATTGGGACGCGTACCAGTAAGTTTAACTTGCGCGTTCATCTTGCTCGACGCTCTCGATGAGCGAGTCGGTGTGAGCTGACAGCAAAACTCACCGGCACAGGTTCGAGCGACTCCGCTCGTGCAGGTAGCGCGAGTGAAGACCTCCCCGATTTGGGGTGAGCTAGCGCTGGCGGTCCCGGTTTGGGGTGCGCTAGCGCTGGCGATCGACGTAGCCGACGAGGTCGACGTCGGTGCAGTTCTCGAGATCTGCCGCGGCGGCAGCGCCGCGCGCGTAGAGCAGCATCGACACGGGCTCGTGTTCCTTGCCAGAGCGCAGCTCGCGCGCGACATCGAGCACGCCCTCGCTGGTGACCTCGAGCAGGATCGCGTGCGGCCGCAGCGCGCGCGCGAGGCGCGACAGCTGGGCGAGCGCGCGGGTCATCGACACGACGGTGTAGCCGCGCTCGGACAGCACGAGATCTAGCTGCTGGAGCTTCGCGCGGTCGTGCTCGACGACCAGCACGACGCCGCCTTCGCGGGGCTCGGGTACCGGCTCGCTCGGCAGGTACGCGAACGGGGAGTGCGCGGCGAGGCGGTCGGCATCGCGCGCGCGATACACGGCGAGCGCGACCTTGTTGAGGAGGTCGTCGACGTCGAACGGTTTCTCGACGACCTCGCTCGCGCCGATCGATGCGAGGTTGACCTCGAGGCCGTGCACCGCGGTCATGATCAGGACCGGGACGTTCTGGTACGCCGGGTCGTTGCGCAGCGCCTGCAGGAACTGCCGGCCGTTCATGCCGGGCATCATCAGGTCGAGCAGGATCGCGTCGGGGCGGGCGGCCTTGATGCAGTCGAGCGCGTCCTCGCCATCGACGGCGACGTCGACCACGTAGCCTTCCTCGGCGAGCACCTGGCCGAGCGTGTCGCGGACCATCGGCTCGTCGTCGACGACGAGGATGCGGCCGCCTTTGGCTACGCCCACTGACATTCAGGCTCGGAGCGTACACCGGCACTGGCTCCCGAGGTACCATCGACGAGATGTCGACGGCGCCACTGGTGGCACGTGCCTACGACGCGCTGAGGCCGAGAATCTTGCAGCGGTTGCTCGAGCTCCGCGCGACCCTCGATCCCTCGCTCGGCCGCCTCGACGACGCGACCGCCCGCGCGCAGATCGGCGCGGTCCTCGATCACCTCGGCAACTTCATCGCGACCGGCGATCTCGGCCTGCACCGCGCATTCCTCCACACCTTCATGGCGATGCGCGCGGCCGAGGCGCAAGGGCCGGCCGCCGTCCTCGCGATGCTCGTCGCGATCGGCGATACCGCCGCCCAGGTCTCCCAGGAGGAGAACCCGACTCCGGAGGGCTCCGAGCTGACGCTCCTGCTGACGCGGGTGACCGCATCGACCGCCCGCGCGATCAACGACCTGATCGCCGACGAGCTCGATCGCCGCCTCGCCCAGTGGGCCGAGCTGTCGACGAAGGAACGAGAAGGGCTGACGCCGTCGTGAGCACGCCGCAGCTGCGCGTCGCCGGCGACACCAACGTCGGCAAGGTTCGCGAGACGAACGAAGACTCGATGATCGTCGATCCGCAGCGCGGCCTCTACGTCGTGCTCGACGGGATGGGCGGCGCCAACGCGGGCGACGTCGCGTCGCAGACCGCGCGCGACGCGATCGCACTGTTCGTCACGCAGCGTCGGCTGACGATGGAGCCCAAGGCGCTGCTCGAGGCGGCGATCCAGTACGGCTGCGCCGCCGTGTGGAATGCCGCGCAGCAGTCGCGCGAGCACCACGGCATGGGCACGACGTGCGTCGCCTGCCTCGTGATCGATCCGGCGCGCGTCGTGATCGCGCACGTCGGCGATAGCCGCGCGTACCTGCTTCGTCACGGCCGCCTCCAGTCGCTGACGCGCGACCACACGATCGTCGAGGAGCTCGTCGATCGCGGCGTGCTCGCCGCCGAGGAGGCCGAGCGCCATCCCTACAAGAACGTGCTGTCGCGCAACCTCGGCGCGCGCCCGGAGACGCGGGTCGACGTGCTCGATCTCGAGCTCAAGCCGGGCGATCGCCTGCTGCTGTGCTCCGACGGGTTGTATGGCTATGCGTCGGCCGAAGCGATCCAGTATCTGCT
>JAEWJO010000758.1 GCA_023386455.1 Pseudomonadota bacterium
CCGGGATGCCGCGCGAGCCGAACACGGCGACGAGGAGCGCGGCGAGGAGCGCCTGCGCGCCGATGCGGGTCGCGACGATCGCGGTGGTCGGCGGCTCGAGGCCGAGCTGCTTGCGGCGAGCCGCGTCGCGCAGCGTGAGCGCGATGCCGAGCGCGAGCGTCGAGGCGATGATGATCCACGTCGCACACGCGGGAACCATGCGCGCGAGGACGTCGAAGTCGGGGCCCATCGTCAGGCTGCGCGCATTCGAGAGGACGAGCGCGCCACCGCGGTAGGCCTTGAAGCCGGCGAGCGTGACGACGAACGCGGGTACGCCGAGCCAGCCGACCCACGCGCCGTGCATGAAGCCGATCGCGGTGCCCGCGAGGAGCGCGACGACGATCGCGAGCGGGGCAGGGAGGCCGAGCTGCTGGTGGGCGAGTGCCGCGACGACACCGGTGAGCGCGACGCCCGCGCCGACGGAGAGATCGATGCCACGGATCAGGATGACGAGCGTCATGCCGACCGCGATCACGAGCAGCACCGAGCTCTGCGTCAGCAGCGTGGCGATGTTTCCCTCGGTGAGGAACATGCCGCGCGTCGCGGGGAGGACCGCGAGGACGCCCCACATGAACGCGAGCACGCCGGCCATCGCCCAGGCGTTGAGATCGATCCGGCGCGCGGGCGCCTGTGCGTTACGCTCGAGCTTCACGGAGCGCCTCCTGTGCGACGGCCGTGGCGACGGTGCCGACGGCGAGCTGCATGATGCCGAGCTGGGTGATGTCCTCGTCGACGAGCGTGCCGACGTGCTTGCCCTCGCGCAGCACGAGCACGCGGTGAGCGAGGCGGACGACCTCGGGCAGATCCGAGGACGCGAGCACGACCGCGTGGCCGCGCGCCGTCAGCTCCTCGACGAGCGCGTAGATCTCGGCCTTCGCGCCGACGTCGACGCCGCGGGTCGGCTCGTCGAGCAGGAGCACGCGGGGCGCGAGCTCGAGCCACTTGCCGATGACCACCTTCTGCTGGTTCCCGCCGGAGAGGGTCGCGACCTCGGCGCCGAGTCCCGGCACCTTGATGGAGAGATCGCGAAGACGTGAGAGCGCCGCCTGCTCGACGCGCGCGCCGTCGACGAGGCCGAGCTTCGACATGCGGCCGAGCGCCGAGAGCGCGAGGTTGTCGGCGACCGAGAGACCGAGCACGAGGCCCTGCGCCTTGCGATCCTCGGGGACGAACGCGAAGCCCGCGGCGATCGCGGCGGCGGGGTTCCGCAGCGAGACCGGCGCGCCGTCGACCTTGACGGTGCCGGTCAGCTCGCCGCGCGCGATGCCGAACAGCGCCGAGAGCGTCGCGGTGCGGCCCGAACCGAGCGCGCCCGCGAGTGCGACGACCTCGCCGGGGTGGACGTCGAACGAGAGATCGTCGACGACCCGGCGGTCGTCGCTGCGGCGAATCGACAGGTGCTCGACCGAGAGCACCGGCGCTGTTCTGGTGGCGCGCGTCGACGTTGCACGCGCACGTGCACGATCCAGGACGCCTGCATCGCCGGTCATCAGGCGGACGACCTCATCCTCGGTGCTGGCCTTTGTCTCGAGCAGGCCGACGAGCTCGCCGTCGCGCATCACCGCGATGCGATCCGACAGCGCCTGGATCTCGCCGAGCCGGTGAGAGATGTAGATGAACGACGTGCCAGCGGCGCGCCGCTCGCGGACGAGCGCGAACAGCCGCTCGGCCTCTGACTCGGTCAGCGCGGCGGTCGGCTCGTCGAGGACGATCACCTTCGCGTGCTCGGCGAGCGCGCGCGCGATCTCGAGCATCTGCTGGACGCCGACGGACAGTGTCTCGACGGCGACCGTCACGTCGATCGCCTTCGCGTCGGCACCGAACACGCGGTCGAGCAGGGCGCGGGCCGCGGCCTCGATGCTCGCGGCGTCGACGAGGCCCAGGCGAGACGGCTCGCGGCCGAGCATGAGGTTCTCGGCGACCGACATCGCGGGGACGAGCGACAGCTCCTGGTGGACGACCGCGATACCGGCGGTGCGCGCGTCGCGCGTCGAGCGGAACGCGCGAACCTTGCCGCCGACGACCACCTCGCCCTTGAACGAGCCCGCCGCGTAGACGCCGCCGAGGATCTTGATCAGCGTCGACTTGCCGGCACCGTTCTCGCCGCCGAGCCCGAGCACCTCGCCCGGCTAGATCGCCAGCGACACGTCGTGCAGCGCGCGGACGCCGGGGAACTGCTTGCCGATCGTGCGGAGCTCGACGACCGATGCCTGCGCGCTCACGACCGCCGCCTCCTGCGCAGGAGGACGACGCCGACGATCGCGAACACGACCGCCGAGCTGCCGGAGCCCGGACCGCCCTGGCACGCGCACGCGAGACCGGTGCGGCCGCCAAAGCCGTTGCCACCGCCGCCCATGCCGCCGTCGCCCGGCAGGACCGGACCGGCGTCGGGATACTCGTTGATGTCCTTCTCGCCGCAGTCGGCGTGCTCGTAGAGCTGGACGCGGTCGAGCATCGTCAGCTGGAACGCGCCGGCGCCGTAGCCGACCATCGGGATCGAGCCGGAGTACGCGCCGATCGTGCCGCTCGAGCTGCGCGTGTTGTAGAGCTCGGGCAGGAGGTCGTAGTTCGCCGACGCCTGCGCCGTCACCCAGCCGAGCAGCTGGTCCGCTTTCGGAGCGTTGCCGGCGCGGCGGAATGCGGCCGACGCGCGCAGATCGATCAGGATCCACTCGTCGGTGTCGTACTGGTCCTGCGAGCCCTCGACGCGCTTGTAGCCGCCCGCGGGCGTCTGCAGATAGGACATCGCGCCGAGCGTCGCGTTCGCGATCGTGTCGTCGGCCGGGATCAGCGACCACGTGAACGCCTCGACGGTGGCGCCATCGCGGTAGTTCGCACCCTGCGCGAGGCGCTCGAGCGAGCCGGCGAGCACGCGGTTCGAGTCGACGAAGTTCTGCTTCATCGCGGTCGTGATCTTCGCGGCGAGCATCCGGTAGCGCTCGACGTCGGCGGTCTTGCCCGCACGGCGCGCGATCGTCGCCATGTCGCACAGGCCACGGGCGGCCGTTGCCGTCGTGTAGAGCCAGTGCTGGCGGTTGCCCCAGTGGACCTCCCAGATCGACGCGTCCGCGATCGCGATGCCGGACGACTCGAGGTTCGCGACGAGCGGCTCGGCGACGCCGGTCTTGATCGCGTCGTAGACGGTGTCGCCCTTCTTCGTCACCTGGTTCAGCCAGGCGGTGTCGGCGCTCGCATCGACGTAGACGCGCGCGCCCCACAGGTAGAGACCCCAGCCGTCGATCTCGATGTTGCGCGTCGGCGCGCCCGAGTAGTCCGCCTCCTCCTGACCATCGCCGTAGTAGCGGACCGTGCTGATGCGGTACGGCTGGTTGCCGACGAAGCTCGCGTAGCGGCCGGCGTCGGCGTCGAGGAAGAAGTCGAGGCCGAGCTTGGCCTCGTCGTGGTGGCCACCGCGTGCGAGCGCGTTGACCGCGTACATCGCGTCGCGCACCCAGCCGGTGTGCCAGCCGCCCGGCGGGAGGCTCGCGAGGATCATGCCCGTGTTGTGACGGCGCGGACTGTCCGTGTACGGCTCGCGAATCTGGCCCATGCGGAGCACCGACTCCGACTGGCGCCAGACCGCGGTCTCCGCCGCCGACATGCCGGGCGCCGGCGGCTTCCGCCAAGCCTCGAACTCCGCGAGGATCGACGTGTACAGCTGCTCCGCGGTCTTGCCACCGAGGAAGCTCGACCACGACGAGCGCATGGTCGTCGCGTTGCCGTCGGCGTCGAACACGATCGCGACGCCCCACCAGCGCGACTCTCCCGGCGGGATCGAGCCGAGGTCCTTCGCGAACGCGTTCTTCTGGTCGGTGCCGGTGCACGACGCCTGCGTGGTCAACGCACCGCCGCTCGCGACGGTCGTGTACGCGTTCGCGTTGCACGACGACACATCGGCGCCTCCGATCGGCGCGTACACGATCACGCCGCCGCCGGGGCCGCTCTCGGTCGCGGTCTGCGTGGCGCCGTCCCACGCGATCGACTCGCCATTGCTGTCGGGCGCGTCGGGGTTGCCCGCCGAGCCCATCTTGAAGTTATGGATCGAGTACGCCGTGACGTTCTGCGCGCTGCCGCTCGTGTTCGTGACCTTCAGGATCATCACGAGCGCGTTGCCGTCGAAGCCGAACGGCGCGACGAAGTACGAGTCGGTCGCGACGCCGCCGAGCGACAGCGTCGATCGGATCATGTTGGACTGATCGACGTACGCGACCTCGCCGGGCGCGCGGCCACCGAGCCACCCGGCCGCCGAGCCGGTCTTGATGCCGAAGTACGTGTCGAACGCGAGGTTGCGACGGACGATGCCCTCACCGTCGGGGTTCGACGGGTTCGCCTCGAGGTAGCGGTACGGGCGCTCGAGGAACTGCTTGACCGCGTTCGCCGAGACGTCGAAGACCTGGAAGCCGAAGCCGTTGCCCGTCACGAGGTAGCGGAACGACGGCACCGGGTCGACCGCGAGGGCGGGCCGCGCCATCGACGAGATCGCGACGGCAACGGCGAGGGCAGACAGAGCGCGGCGCATCGGCCGGCCTCGTTTCCACGAACCGTGCCCACAATGGGGACGGTCTTAAGTTGCTTAAGTTGTGCTCTCGATGTCCGCGAATTCGTTCGATCGAGGGACGGTAAGATTTAGTTGCGAGGTTGCCAAACGCAACCTGCCAGATCCGATCGCGTTTCGAATGGCACCAGGTCCGAGGTCGAACTTAATGTTAGCGTCCCCGGATCGAATGAATTCGCGCGGATCTGCGCCGTAACTTAAGCAAGTTAAGACCGTCCCCCTAAGGGGAGGGCGGCACGTGGCTTGTAAAGAGGGGCCGCATGCGTTTCGTCGGTCTTGTCGTGCTCGTTTGCGCCTGCCGCCCTCCCGGATACGGCAAGGACGGCGGCACGCGGGATGCGACGACGACCGACGGCCAGGCAGGCTCGGCAGACGCGTCAGTCGACTCGCCTCCGGCGGCACGGTGCGAGCACGCGTTCCGGCTCGACGGTCACGGCACCGACCAGTCGGTCTGGCTGACCGGGAGCTTCACGAGCTGGGCAGACACGCTGCAGGCGGGCGCGGTCGCGTTCACGCTCGGTGTCGACGGTGGCTGGACCGGCACGTATGCGTTCGAGGCCGGGACGCACCAGTACAAGCTGATCGTCAACGGGAACGACTGGATCCTCGATCCCACGAACCCGAACACCGCCGACGACGGCTCGGGTCACACGAACAGCGTCTACGTCTGCGCGCCGTGAGTGTTCCCCGTCACTCACGATGACCTGACGACGGCCGGCACGGAGCGGGCGTATGCTGCGAGGCATGCGCATCGCGGCCGTCCTCGCCCTCGTCGCGGGTTGCACGTCGTTCTCGCGCGGCGGTGACGACACGGCGAGCGACGACGGCGGCACCGGCAGTGGATCCGGAAGCGGCAGCGGCATGATGTCCGTCGACGTGTTCGACCCGGCGGTGTCGCGCGTCGTCGTCGAGATCGACTACGAGACGAACGAGGCGCCGTTCACGGGCAACGTCCTCGGCTTCGGCGACACGTTCGATCCGACGATCGCGAACATGAACCGCGTGTTCGCGAACACCCGGATGCTGACGATCCCGACGCAGCTGTCGAACATGCAGGAGCTCGGCACGATCCCCGGCGAGGAGCTGACGATCGCGGACATCCGCGCGCTCGCCGACCACCATCGCGACGTCCACGACCTGCCGGACATGAAGTCGTATTACGTCGTGTTCGTCAGCGGTCACTTCGCCGACGCGAGCGGGGTCCAGAAAGGCGTGCTCGGCGTGTCGATCGGCGACACGATCGCGATGTTCAAGGACGTCATCCGCACGTCCGACATGATCGGCCAGCCGAACGTCGTCCGCTACGTCGAGCAATCGACGCTGATCCACGAGCTCACGCACTCGGTCGGCCTCGTCGACAACGGCGTGCCGATGGTCACCCCGCACAAGGACGCGGCGCACGGTGCGCACTGCAACAACCCCGACTGCGTGATGTACTGGCTCAACGAAGGCGCGGCCGATGCGCGCGACTTCACGCTCCGGCGGTTGCTCACCGGGTCGTCGCTCCTGTTCGACGACAATTGCCTCGCCGACCTCGATGCCAAGACCGGCGGTCTGTAGCTCAGTACTCGTCGTGGTCGACGATCGTCATCGGGCCCGCGTTCGCGTCGGCGAGCGCCGCCTGGGCTGATTCCGCGGTCGTCACCGCGACGGTGACCGCATCCTGCGGGCGCAGGTGGCGCGCGCATGCGGCGCGGACGTCGGCGGCGGAGAGCTGGGCAAACGCCTCGGGCAGCTGCGACGTGTAGCCGGCGGGCAGCTCGAACACGGCGTCGCGCACCGCGAGCTGCATGCGCTGGCGCGCGGTCGCGACGTGGAACGGCATCGCGCCGACGAGGTAGCTCCTGGCGAAGTCGACCTCCTCGTCGGTCGGGCCCTTCTCGGCGTAGTCGGCGAGCAGGTCGAGCGTCAGCTTCACGCACGGCCCGGCGACGTCGATCGCCGCGGCGGTCCAGATCTCGAACCAGTGCGGCATGCGCGAGCGGCGCAGCGCGCAGCCGGCGCCGTAGCTCCAGCCACGCTTGACGCGGATCTCCTGCATCAGCCGCGAGCTGAACATGCCGCCGAACACTGCCTCGGCGATGCCGAGTGCCGCGGTGTCGGGGTGACCGTAGCGGAGCGCGAGGTGACCGATGCGGATCTGGGCCTGCGTGCGATCGGACTTGTCGACGAGGATCAGGCGCCGGCCGCGTCGCGCGTCGGTGTCCTCGCCGGTGTCCTCGACCTGCGTCGTCGCGCGGCCGCCTCGCGGGATCCGGTCGAGCAGTCGCTGGACGATGCGGTCGGCGGCGGACTCGTCGACGTCGCCGGCGAGCCCGATGACGAGGTTGTTCGCGACGACCTCGCGCTTCCACAGCGCGGCCGCGCTCGCCCGATCGATCCGGCCGAGCGACTGCTCGGTACCGAGCGACGTGCGGCCGTACGGGTGGCCGGGGCAGCACAACCAGTCGAACCAGCGGGTCGCGAGCGCGCTGTCGTCGTCGCGGATCTCGTCGAGGACCTGCGGCGTCTCGCGGAGCAGGCGCGCGTGCTCGTCGGGTGCGAACCGCGGATCGCCGAGCACGTCCGCGCACAGATCGATCACCGCGTCGAGGTGACGCGACAGCGACAGGCCGGACACCGAGATCGAGTCGCGGCTGACGCCGACGTCGATCATCGCGCCGAGCGAGTCGAGCGTCTCGTCGAGCTGGCTGCGGTTGCGGCTCCCCGCGCCGCGGCGCGCGAGCAGGCCGGCGTGGCGGTGCAGGCCCTCCACACCGAGTGGATCGGCGGATGCGCCACCGCGGATCGCGATGTCGAACCAGACAAGGGGGGTGTCGGGCGACGCCTCGACGATGACAACCGGGCCGGGCACGTCAGTCCTGATCCTCTCCGTCGGCCTCGTCGCCCTCGTCCTCACCGTCGGCCTCCGGCTCGGCGATCACGATCGTGCGCCTCGTCGGGAGGAGATACGTGCGGACGACGCGCGCGACATCATCGGCGGTGACCTGGGTGAGCCGCTCGGCGATCACGCTGAGCCGGCGGAAGTCACCGAGCGCGGTCTCGTAGTGTCCGAGCGCCTCGGCCTTGCCGTCGACGTCGACGAGCGCGCTCCAGAAGTCGGTCTCCGCGAGCGCCTTGGCCTTCTCGACCTCGGCGGCGCTCGGCGGCTGCTCGACGAGCGCGGCGATCTCGCGATCGATCGTCGCGATCACCTCGTCGGCATCGTGGCCGCGCGCCGTCGTCACCGCGAGACGCAGTAGCGATGGATCGCGGAACGGCGTCAGCTGCGCGTCGACCGACGACGCGGCCTCGTTCTCGATCACGAGGCGGCGGTACAGGCGCGCCGACGGACAGCCGGCGAGCAGCGTCGACACGATCTCGAGCGCGGCCCAGTCCGGATCGTCCTGTCCCGGCGCCTTGTAGCCGACGAGCAGGCGGTCCGTCGCGATCGGCTTGGGTGCGCGCACGATGCGCTCGCGCGACTGCTCCGGCTCGACGACCGGATCGGCCTTCGGCAGCTGCGCCGGCTCGATGTGACCGTAGTGCTTCGCGATCAGCTCGCGCAGGACCTCGTCGTCGAAGTCGCCGACGACGACGAGCGTCGCGTTGTTCGGCGCGTACCACGTCCGGTAGAACGCGCGGATGTCGGGCAGCGCGAGCGCGCGGATGTCTTCCATCCAGCCGATCGTCGGCCACCGGTACGGGTGCTCGGTGAACGCGTGCGCCATCAGCTGCTCGTCGAGCCAGCCGTCGACGTCATCCTCGACGCGCTCGCGGCGCTCGTTCGTGACGACGTCGCGCTCGGACTCGACCGGCGTCGTCTCGAGCACGAGGTGCTGCATGCGCTCGGCCTCGAGCTTGATGCCGAGCTCGAGATCGCGAGCGGGCAGGGACAGCCGGTAGTACGTCCAGTCGACCCACGTCGCCGCGTTCGACTCGCCGCCGGTGCGCTCGACGAGCCGATCGAACTCGCCGGGCGGCAGGCTCTCGGTCTGACCGAACATCAGGTGCTCGAACAGGTGCGCCATACCGGTCGCGCCCGGCCGCTCGTGGCGAGAGCCGACGCGATACCAGGTCTGCAGCGCCACGATCGGCGCGCGCTTGTCGACCGCGGCGATCAGGCCGAGACCGTTGCCGAGTCGCCAGCGCCGGGCCGTGACACCGCGCCCGGCCGGTGCTTCGGCCTCGAGCTGCCACGTCGTCGACTGCGTCATCGGATCGTTGATAGCACGACTGCGACCGCGGGATAGCCGCACGGTCGCGTCCGCGAGAATCGCGCGCACCTCGGGTCGAGGGACTACGCGCGGGGTCGATCAGGCGAAGCTCGGTTCGACCGCGAGCCCGACGACTTCGCAGACCTCGCGCAGTGCGCGTGCAGGACGAAACAGCTCGCTCGGTGCGCGGATGCCGACCGGTCCCGTCTCGCGCGCGGCGAGCTTCTGCGCGACCCACGCCGCGATCCCCGCGCTCGCTCGATACTGATCGCTGCCGCGGACGACGACCTGCGCCGCCGCGAATCCGCGGCGCGCCTGCGAGACGATCGCGAACTGCGTCCGCGCGTACTCGTCCTCCGCCGGCTGATACGGGGCGAGCAGGTCGCTCGTGCGCTTCGGCAAGAGCGGCATCGCGCGCGCGAGCAGGCGCAGCGCGGCGGTCGCGGCGACATTTCGCGTCGTCGACACGAACGTCTGGACGTAGCGCGCGGCGATGTGGCGAGGGATCGTGATGACGTCGCCGCCGGGGAACGACACGGCATCGCGCTCGCCGCCGAGCTCGGGCCCGACGTTCACGCGGCGCTTCTCGCTGCCCTGGCCGATCGACTCCCAGCGATCGCGCCGCCACACGAGGCCGCGCGTCTGCAAGTTCCCGAACACCGCGCGCTGACTGCCCGGCGACAGCACCAGGTGATCGTAGATGTAGCTGACGACGACCTCGTCGAGCGGCTTGTCCTCGGCCAGCCGGGCCGGCGCGACCTCGCGGACGACGGGCGCGTCGACCTCGGGCTCACCGCACACGTGCGCCGCCGCCCACGCCGACGCCCAGTCGCCGATCGCGCAGTTGATCGCGCAGCCCGGTACGACCACCTTGCCGGCCCTGCGCGCCTCGGACTCGTGCGCCTCGTAACTGTCGTGCATGAACAGCTGATCGCCGCCGAGATCGATGTAGTGCGCGCCTGCCGCGAGCGCCGCGACGAGCAGCGGCTCGCCGATCTCGGCGAGCGGACCGGCGCAGTTGACGATCACCTTCGCACCGGCGAACGCGCGCGCGAGCGCTGCCGGATCGTCGAACTCGGCGGTGCGGACCTCCGCGGCACCGACGAGAGCCGCGACCTTCTGCAGCGCATCCTTGTCGCGACCCGCGGCGACGAACGGGATGTCCGCCGCGTCGAGCGCTGCGCAGACGCGACCTCCGACGAGCCCGGTCGCTCCGTAGACGACGATCGGCGCGCTCATAGCCCGTGATAGCGGATCGCGAACCGCGCGGCGTGCTCGAACCGGCCGTACTCGCCGGCCGCGGTCGGGATCGCGTAGCCGAGGCGCACCGCCTCGCACGACGTGTTGTTGTAGTCGAAGCCGGCATCCTCGCAGCCGAGCTGGTCGCGCGGATCGAAGGCGCTGTCGGTGACGTTCACGTTCGGGAAGTACTGAAAGCCGTACGTCAGCTGCACCGTCCAGTCGAGGCCGAGCCGGACCTGGACACCGCCGTCGAGCGTCAGCGACGTCGGCGCGATCGCGAGCGCGCTCGTGCGCGAATCGTCGAGCGCGCTGCGCTCGAAGCCGACGCGGCCGCCGAACCGCACCGGCTGTCCGGTCTCGATCTGCTCGACGCCGCTCCACAGCGCGTACGTGCTGTGATAGCCGACCGTCCGCGGCTGCCACTCGGGGATGTTCGCCGCCGGGAACGCCGAGCCGTAGCTGCGAACGTCGTAGGTCGAGAGGCGCGACAGCTGCTCCCAGCGAAATCCGAAGTGGAGATCGAAGTCGAGCGGCAGCCGCGTGCGCAGCTCGCCGTCGAAGCTCGCCGGGTTCTGGATGTAGACCGTCGTGCCGCCGGACAGTGCGCCACCGCCGTCGCGCGGTGCGCGCACGACCTCCATGTCGCCGACGAGCTGGTTCTGCAGCGCGAGCCCGGGCGGCGAGTGATACGCGACGCCGAGCCAGGTATCGCGCGCGAGCCCGAACACGAGCCCGACGTTCGCCGCGACGACGTTCGCCGCGCTGAACAGGTCGCTCGACACGTCGATCGAGTACTGCTCCGTCGCATCGGGATTCGCGACACCGCACGGCGTGCCGCCGCAGTCGCTGGCGATTCCGCGCGTCGGATCGCGGCCGGCCGCGAGCGCGCTGTCGCGTGCCCACGCCATCGTCATCGACGACTTCTGCGCGTCGAGGCTAACGCCGATGTAGAGCCTGCGCGTCGGCCGAAAGCTCGCGGCCGCCGTCAGCGCGTACGTCCGGTAGCTGCCGCCGCGCACGTGATACTGGAACGCGGGATCGTCGATGAATCGCTCGGACGGTGCGGTGCGGAACTGGCCGCCGATCGTGATCTTGCCGTCCTCGCCCGTGTGATAGACGATCGCGAGCATCCCGCCGGGCGAGACGAGCGCCTCGCCGACGTGCTCTTCGTCGGTCAACGCGCCGGTGTCGATGTCGAGCGAGCGCGGCGTGATCGAGTACTGATCGAGCACGAGCATCGCGGCGGCGTAGATCTCGTTCTGCTCGCCGAGGCCGATCGCGGCGGGATTGAGATCGATCGACGTCGCGTGCGGCATCGTCGCGCCCGTGAACACGCTGCGCCCCATCGTCGGATCGCTGCGCGGCGATGCATCCGCCACGCGCGCGAGCACGCCGAGCGTGCTGACGAGCACAAGCCTTGTCGCGCGGGACATCGCGCGGAAGGTATCACCGGGATAAGCTTGCGCCATGTTCGCGCGCCCCAGACCGATCGCCCTCGTATTCGCTTCACTGATCGCGCTCGTCGCGATCGGGGCATGCGAGAAGACCGATCACGAATCGATCGACAAGTGGCAGGGCACGAAGAAGGGGCCGGCGAAGCTGAAGAAGGCGCTGGCGGACGAGTCGCTCGATCCCGACCTGTCGGCCCACGCCGGCGCGAACATGATCAAGAAGGGCAGGGACTCCGAGGTCCGTGCCGAGCTCGACAACATGTCGCCGGGCCGCCGCACGGCAGTCGTCGGCAAGCTCGCACCCCGGCTGTGGGAGACCGCGCGCGTCGAGGGCGAGATGCAGATGCCGGCACCGCTCCAGGTCCAGGCCAAGGACGCGCTCGTCGCGATCCGCAAGTACGCCGACGACACGACGCGCACCCAGATCGACGGCTACCTCATCGACTGGTACGCCGTGCCGTCGTTCGAGGGCCGCGCGAAGACCGGCGCCGTGCTCGGTCCCGCGGTCATGCGCATCATCGGACCCTCCGCCGGCAAGAAGATGATGCGCGTCGTCGACGGCATCATCGCCGCCCCCGGCCAGGAGACGGTCAAGAAGCGCCTCGGCGACGAGCTGCTCCTCGGTGTCGCCGCGACCGCCGATCCGGAGGCGGTGAAGTACATCCTCGACATCGTTCGCATGGACCGCGGCGACGACACGCTGCCGGGCAGGGCGATGAGCGCGCTCTACAAGGCCTACGTCGACCCGGGAGGGCTGTTCGACATCATCCCGCCGGCGGCGCTGATCCCGAACCTGCCGACGCTCGTCTCGATCGCCAAGGACGACCGCATGACCGGCGGGGTCGCGAACGACGCGGTCGCGCTCATCCGCGTCGTCGGTCCGCCGGCCTGCCTCGACCCGCTGGTCGGCATGGTCGCGCACCCGCATCCGGACCCTCGCTGGCGCTACTTCGGCCCGGACGCCGCCCTCAAGTGCGGCGGGGTCCAGGCGATCAAGCCGGTCGTCCTCGCGATGCCCGATCAGGTGTACGAGAAGGAGAAGCTCGTCGGTTCGGTCGTCCTCGACATCTCGCGGATGACCCCGCGCGAGCAGGTCATCGCCGATCTGCGCGATCTCTTGAACAACAAGAGCCGGATGGCCCGCTGGGTCGCGGTCGAGACCCTCGCGGCGATGAAGTCCGTCGAGGACAAGAGCCGGATCGCCTCGGTCAAGGGAGGCGAGCGCCTCGTCGGATTCTGGGGGGATCAGAGCGGTATGGCCGCCAAGGATCGCAAGCCCGATCCCACGCTGTCGCAGCGGGCCAAGGAGCTGGCGGCCACCCTCTGACGGGCCTGGCCTGCGCCCCGCGAACCGGTCGGGCCCATGGCCCCGCGCAAAGTAGTGGCCAACAACGCGCTTCCTCGCGTCATTCGAGGCTATGATGTAAGGTAGAAGCTGCTTGGGAGAGAGCGGCGGCGGTCTGTCGCACTGCCAGGAGTACCTCGCGCATGGATCAGAGCAAAAAGACGATGCGGCACTTTTATTGCCGCGACGTGCTTTGGGAGACGTTCGAGCAGATGGCGAACGACTTCGATTGCTCGATCGATTACCTCGTCAACGAGGCGATGCGTTACTACGCGCGGTCGAAGAACTACCAGTCGCCTCCGGGCCCGACGGCAGGACAACCGGTGCAGGGCGCGAACAATTCCTCGGGCGTCAACGGTGGTCCGGGGAACAGCTACCCGCCGCCGAACAAGCCGATGCCGCGCTCGGGCGCCCCGACCAACTCGCCGCAGCAGTCGGCGAGCATGACGTCGCCATCGAACGCGCGCCGCCCGGCGCCTCCGACCCCTGGCTACCAGAACCCACCGCGCGTCGGTGCCAACGGCCCCGGTGTCGGCATGCAGCAGCACTCGCCGCCGCCGACCGCACAGCCGTCGCCGCCGATGCCGCAGATGGGCTCGGCCGGCCCGACGCTGTTCCTCATCTACAACGGCCAGCGGTACCCGGTGACGAAGGACCAGTTCATCATCGGCCGCGGCAGCAAGACGTCGGATCTGCCGATCAAGGACGGCAACATCTCGCGCAAGCATGCCGCGGTGATCCGTCGCAACGGGACCTTCTACATCAAGGATCTCGGGTCGACGAACGGCATCGACTACAAGGGCATGCGCATCGACAACAAGCGCATCGATGAGGGGGACGTGTTCCACCTCTGCGACTACGAGCTCCGCTTCACCTACCGCGCGGATTGATGCGAGGCGCGCTCGCGCTGCTCGTGGCGCTCGCGCTGCTCGTGGCGCTCGCGC
>JAEWJO010000784.1 GCA_023386455.1 Pseudomonadota bacterium
GTACTGCTCGGCGTGCAACCAGTCGTTCTCGATCGAGACGCTCGTCTGCCCGAACGACGGCGCGCGCCTCGTCAAGCTCGCGGCCGAGCGCGACGAGCTGATCGGTCGCGTGCTCGAGGAGCGCTACGAGATCCGCGCGCCGCTCGGCAAGGGCGGCATGGGCACGGTGTACCGGGGCTGGCAGCTGTCGGTCGACCGCGAGGTCGCGATCAAGGTGATCCATCCCAAGCTGTCGCACGATCGGTCGGCGGTGAAGCGCTTCCTCCGCGAGGCGCGGCTCGCGAGCCGCCTGAGCCAGCCGAACATCGTCAACGTCTACGATTTCGGTCAGTCGTCCGGCGTCCTCTATCTCGTGATGGAGCTGCTGCGCGGCCACACGCTCGCGAGCGAGCTCGGGCAGCGCCGCCGGATCAATCCCAGGCGCACGGTGACGATCGCCGCGCAGCTGTGCGACGCGCTCGAGGCCGCGCACGCACAGGGCATCGTCCACCGCGACCTCAAGCCCGGCAACATCGTCATCCTCGACGACCCGCCCGGACGCGACCTCGTCAAGGTGCTCGACTTCGGCCTCGCGAAGTCGCTCGTCCAGGACTCGGGCTCCGTCGTCACGAACACCGACGCGCTGCTCGGCACGCCGCTCTACATGGCGCCCGAGCAGATCGAGGGCAAGGACAGCGACCAGCGCGCGGACCTCTACTCGCTCGGCTGCATCCTCTACGAGATGCTCGCCGGCAAGCCGCCGTTCGTCGACACGGTGGTGAGCGCGGTGCTCGCCCGGCACATCGGCGACACCGCCGAGCCGCTCGAGCCGAGCGTGCCGCAGCGCCTCCGCACGCTGGTCGAGCGGCTGCTCGCGAAGAAACCCGAGGAGCGGATCCAGACCGCGGGCGAGGTCCACCGGATCCTCGACGACGTGCGCGAGGCGGGCCTCGGTACCGGCCCGCCGCCGCTGGCGCCATCGGTGCCCGACGTGCCCGACACGATGCCCGACGTCGGCGTCGCGCTCGGCGAGACGCTCGCGGCAACACCACCGTCGATCGGGCACGTCGTCGTGACACCGCCGCCGTCGGTGGCCGAGCAGGCGCGGCCGGCGACACGGAGGTACGCGATCGTCGCGTTCTTCGCGGTGATTCCGATCGGTGTGCTCGCGTTCGTGATGATGAAGACGAGCAGCAAGCGCGAGCGGGCGCCGGTCGGTGTCGCGGGCTTCGGCTCGGGCAGCTCGCTGACGGGCGCCACCGGCCACGCCGATGTTCCGGCCGCGGATGCGGCGGTCACGCCCGACGCACCGGTCGACGCCGGTGTCGACGCGATGCCGGATGCCGGCGTGAAGAAGCCGGCGAGCCGGCGCTCGAAGCGGATCGACGCGGGCGCGAGCGACCCCGACATCGACTTCATTCCATCGAAGCGGTAGCGCTAGCTGCGCGCGGCCGTCACGACGATGCGTTCGCGCTTGCTGACGACGACGCCACCCGGCTTCTCGATCGTGACCGCGAACAGCACCGGCTCGGCGACCGACAGTTTCGCGGTGATCGGGATGATCACCTCGCCGGTCGACGACACGTCGAACACGCCACCGTCGACGGGCGTCTCCTGCGGCCGGTTCTTGTCGAAGATCCACAGCTGATACTGGATCTGCGTCGCGTCGTTCGGCGCGAGCCCCGTGAAGCGCATGTAGCCCTTCTGCGCGGCCGCCGACCACACGACGTCGCCGCTCGCGTTCACGCCGTTCGGATCCGTCGTCGCCGTCCATGGGATCGTCGTCACGTCGCTGGCGGTCGCGAGGAGCTCCGCGCGGGCGTCGGCGGGAGACTTCTCGTCCGGTCGGGCGACGACCACCGCCGGCGCACGCTGCGTGACGTAGACGATCGCGGAGGCAGCGGCGAGGGCGCCGGCGACACCGATCGCGAGTGCGATCCGGCTGCGACGGCGCAGGCGCGCGGCATCGATCGCGACGACCGGGGGCGCGGGCGGTGGCTCGACGGCGGGCGGTAATGTCGCGACGGGCGCCGGCTCGATCGCCTGCGCGGGCTCGGCGGCCGCGCGCGGGGTCGTCTGGATCGGCTGCGGTGGGACAAAGCCGACGAGCGTCTGCGGCACGGCCGGCACTGCCATCACGGTCGTATCGGAGGCTCCCTCCACGGCGTTCGCGGCGGCCAGGATCCGGTCGGCGACCCCGCGCGGCATCTCCTCGAGCTTCAGCGTCGCGAGATCGATCGCGGCGGCCGCGAGGTCGAAGCCGAGCTCGTCCTCGACGCCGAGCGCGGCGAGCTCGGCCTCCTCGCGCGGATCGAGCCCGATGGTCGCGCGCTGCTCGAGGAGCTCCTGCGCCCGGAACATCTCCATCTCTGTCAGCTCTCGCTTCACGGGAGGTCTCCCTGATCTACGCCGCCGAGGGCGGCTCGGATCGATAAAAGACCGCGGCGAGCGTGAGCCTTCACGGTGCCGAGCGGCATGCCGGTCTGTGCGGCGATCTCGCCGTGCGACAGGCCACCGACCGTCGAGAGGACGAGCACGTGCCGCTGCTCGGGGCGAAGCTGATCGAGGGCGCGCGCGGCCTGGGTGGCCTCGGCGCAGGTATCCGGTGACGTGCCGGGGTCCGCGAGCGACTCGGGCATCTCGGCGACCGCCGTCGGCCGTCGATTGCGGGCGCGGCGGCGATCGATCAGCCTGCGGCGCGCGATCATCGCGACGAACGCCGTCTCCGACGCGACCGCCGGATCGAACCGTGCCGCCGACTTCCAGAGGTCGAGGAAGATCTCCTGGACGGCGTCCTCGACGTCGGCGGCCTCGAAGCGGCGCGCGATCGACCACACGAGGTTGCCGTACCGCGCGAGGCACTCGCGGATCGCGGCCGCATCACCCTCTGCGACGCGCCTCATGATCGGAGGCGGTGGCGGCGAGGCAGTCGCGGCCGGTTGCATGTCGCGCGCGGACGGTACCATCACGAATGTCCGATCAGGGTGCGACCGTGCAGGAGGTCAGCAGGCCACTCGCCGGCGCCGAGTCGGCGCACAAGAGGACGCGGAGCGGGTTCGTCGCCGCGCCCGTCTTGCCGCCGATCGCGAACGCCGACCAGATCGTACCGGCGGCCGCGGTGACACCGGGGACGACGAGCGCATCGGTCGTCGCGTTCGCGAGGCGGGCCGTGATCGCGTTCGAGAACGGCTCGGTCGTGACGAAGCCGGCGCCACCGGCCTGGCCGAACTGCACGTTCGCGAACACGCGCTGGAACAGGTGTGCCGTGCCGAGCCCGACGTCGACCGCGGGCGTCCCCGGCGACGCATGGAAGAAGCGCAGCTTCGTCTTGCCGGCGGCCGGCGTCGTGTCGTCGGCGAGGATCTGGAGCCGGAACGGCGGATTCGACGCGGCGGGTCCCTGCGGATCGAGCACGCCGATCGCCGCAACAGTCGCGGCGAGCCCCGCGGTCGTCATCACGTCCTTCGTGTCGGGCACCGCGCCGGCATCGCAGCCGGTCGCGGTCGCGCCGATCACGCGGAGGTCGTAGGCGGCAACCGGGAAGTCGACGTACGTCGTGATCTGACCGTACGCGAGGCCGGTCGCGCCGAGCTCGCGCAGCAGCGGGCCGACCCACGTGCCGCTGCCGGCGGGCGCGATGCACACGTCGACGATCGGCGCGTCGGGCGACAGGTGCGCGATCCGCAGCCGCGCGCGCTCGGGCGTGGCGCCGACACGCTTGCAGTCGGACAGCAGGCCGGCCTCGCCGGCGTTGTCGACGCACAGCAACACGTCGAGCGGAGACAGCGCGTTGCCCGCGGTGCCGATCGCGAATGCGGTGACGATCGCACCGGCGGGAACGTTGACGGGCTTGATGCTGATCGCATCGCGGCCGCTGACGATGTCGCGGGCGGTGATCTCGGCGCCTGCGACGGGCGCGATCTCGAAGTAGCCGTTGTTCGCCTGCGTCGTCGAGCCGAACTGCACGTTGTCGATGAACGGCGAGAACACCGCGCCGCCGCCGAATCCGACCGCGACGCCTGCAGTGCCCGGTGCGGCGTGGATGACGCGCAGCTTCGCCTTGCCGAACGTGACCTCGGTGTCGTCGATGAATGCGGCGAGCCGGAACGGCTGCGAGGTCGCGCTGTCGAGGCGGCCGATCGCCGCGATCGTCGCGCTCGCGCCGCCGGGCAGCACGGGCAGATCGGTGATGTCGGCGAGGCCACCGACCGCCTCGTCGCAGGTGGCCGCACCCGGCGCGACGATGCGCACGTCGTACTGCTGCGCGTCGACCTCGAGGTACGTCGTCACGTTGCCGTAGGCGAGGCCGCCGGCCGCACCCGCGCTCGCGAGCACCGGGCCGGTGAACGCACCCGAGCCGTGTGGCGCGATGCAGACGTCGACCGCGGGCGCATCGGGCGACAGGTGTGCGATGCGCAGCCGCGCCGTCGACGTGTCCTCCGACGTGCAAGCGAGCAGCGAGACACACGCGACCAGACCAAGCGAAGAAATGTTCATCGGGCTCCTCCGAGCAGTGATGCTCGAAGAGGCCATTCGTCGCCTACGAGGAACTGGATGCAGCGGATCGCCGCGATCGTGTAACCCTGCGCGGGATCGCCAGAACTGCGGCCCGTCAGTCGACGAGGAAGGTCGCGAGGTCGCCCGGCGTATCGATGTCGAGCGCGCCGTCGGGCCAGTCGACGGCGAGCACGCCGGCGTCGCGCCGGATCAGCGCGCGCGCGCCCTCATCGCCGCGCAGCGCGAGCAGCTCGGGGAAGAGCGTCCGGC
>JAEWJO010000786.1 GCA_023386455.1 Pseudomonadota bacterium
CGGCGGCGGCCGCCGCGGCCCCACCGAGGACGAGGCCCTTCCACATCGCGAACGCGGCGGGGCCACCGACGACGGCGGTCCCGACGATCCCCGCGCCTGCAGCCGCCCAGATCGAGCCGGCGACCGCCATCCGGGCGCTGCGGACGCTCCGGGGCAGCCACGCGCGATCATCGCGGAGGCGGTGGGTTCGCTGCATCATCAGCACGAAGAGAGTGTACGTTGTGACGAATGGGTGATCTCGTCCCGCAGTCCTCTACTGCGCTCGCCACGACGTTCGGCAAGTCACATCGGCTCTCGGTCCGCCAGCGCAAGCGGTGGCTCGAGATCCTGACCTCGCTCGACGCGCGCAACGTCTACGTCGTCTACGACGAGCTCGGCTCGCCCGTGCTCAATGTCGAGGAGCAGGGCTCGGGCTTCGGCGCGTTCATGAAGCGGCTGATCCTCCAGTGGGCGCGGCCGTTCACGTCCCGGGTCGAGGACCTGACGACGGGTGGCTCGCACGTGCTGACGCTGCGCCGGCCATTTCGCTTCATCTTTCACCGCCTCGAGGTGCACGACGCGAACGGCACCAACCTCGGCGCGATCCAGCGCAAGTGGACCTGGTTCCGCCGCAAGTACATCGTCGAGGGGCCGGAGGGCCAGGAGGTCGCGACGCTGTTCGGCCCGTTCTTCCGGCCGTGGACGTTCAAGGTCCTCCTGCCGAGCGATCCGAAGCTCGAGGTCGGCCTGATCCAGAAGAAGTGGAGCGGCCTGCTGAAGGAAGCATTCACCGAGGCCGACAACTTCTGGGTCCAGTTCGAGCAGATCCAGGATCCGCAGCTACGCGCGCTCCTGTTCTCGGCGACCGTCCTCATCGACGTCGTCCACTTCGAGCGCAGGAACTGACCCAATGTCCGGCTCGGTCGATCCGTACGCGTAGGCGTAAGCGGCTACCGATTCATCTTTGTCACATCGCACTTACGAGGTCACCCCAGGCGATCGCTGCGGTCAGGCGCCCGCGGCGAGGGGCGCGACGCGCGACCGCGCGCGCTCGTCGAGCACGACCCTCGTGCCGCCGGACGGCGCGAGCGTGATGCCACGGCGAGTGACCCTTGCCGGCCCGTCGGCGAGGTGCATGCGGACGCGCGGCACGACGGTCTCGAGCACGACACGCATCTCGAACTGCGCGAACGCCATGCCGATGCAGCGCCGCGTGCCGCCACCGAACGGCAGCCACGTGTACGGGTCGGGCTTCACGCCGATCCAGCGCTCGGGATCGAAGCGCTCCGGTGACGGATACGCCTGCGAGTTGCGGCCGGCGAGGTAGATCGACGGTGCGATCCGGTTGCCGGCCGGGATCGTCCAGCGGCCGAGCTGGAACGGCCGGGCGACGTGGCGGCCGATCAGCGGGACGATCGGCCGTACCCGCAGCGTCTCGCGGATCACCGCGTCGAGATACGCGTCGCGGCCCTCGGCGAGCTCGGCGCGCAGCTTGTCGTAGGTCGACGGGTTCGCGAGCAGCTGGTCGAACGTCCACGCGAGCGAGGTTGCCGTCGTCTCGTGACCGGCGAGCAGCAGCGTGACGAGCTCGTCACGGATCTCGACGTCGGTCATCGGCTCGCCGACCTCGTCGCGCGCCTCGATCATCATCGCGAGCACGTCGCTGCCACCGGCTGCCTGCTTGCGGCGGTCTGCGATCAGCCGGTACAGCGATGCGTCGAGCGCGCGCTTGAGTCGCGTGATCCGCAGCCACGGCACCTTGAACGGATCGATCCCGATCATGCCGGGGAACAGGAGCCACGGGTTCGCCGCGACCTCGAGCAGCTCGACGAGCTGCGCGCGCAGATCGCGATGGGCGCTCGTGCTCGCGAAGCCGAACACCGTCCGCAGGATCACGTCGAGCGTGATCGACTGCATGAACGGATGGAGCGCGAACGGCGTGCCGACCGGCCAGCGCTCGAGCGAGGTCTCGGTGATCTCGCGCATCGCGTCCTCGAATGCCTGCATGCGCTCGCCGTGGAACGCGGGCAGGAGCAGCCGGCGCTGGCGCAGGTGCTCCTTGCCGTCGAGCGTCAGCAGCGAGTGACTGCCGAGGATCGGCTCGAGCAGCGTCGCATTGCCGACGCCGGCGAGCAGCACGTCGGTGTCTGCCGCGAGGACCTGCTTGATCAGCTCCGGTGTCGAGACGATGACGAACGTCTCGCCGTTCGGCGCGCGCAGCGAGAACACGTCGCCGAACCGGCGATGGCAGTCGTCGAGCAGCGCGAGCGGCCTGACGACCCAGCGCGCGATCTGGAGCAGGGCGGGGGACCGAGGGCCGGGTGGCAGCACCGGGCGATTCTACGCCGGAGGCCGAGTCGTGGCGCATCGGCGAGCTGCTTGCAGGTGTTCTTCGTCGGAGACCCCCGATGCTCACCTGGATCATGATCCTGACCGTCATCATCACCGTTGCCATCTCGGTGCTGCTGACCCGCCACAACTGACTCCTCGGTTCTCGGAGAGCTTGTCCTCGATCTCGGCGAGCGCGAGTGCCACATCGAGGAGTGAATCGACGCTGCGTCGCGTGGCGCTCGCACCTCGGCGGGTCCGAGCGCCCCGAAGAACTCGAACGGCAGGCCGCCGACCTGCCGGACCCTCTCCGCGACTTCGCTGTAGATCGCGTCACCGTGCGGCCGGCGGAATGCGTGGTCGGCGACGGCCGCCTCGCGCGCCGCCACGAGGAGCGCGGTGCGCGCTCGCTCCCACGTGCTCTCGTCGCCGGGCCGCCGAAGAACGCATCACCGGCCGCCGTCTCGGCGCGTGACAGGTCGACGAGCCGCGCGCTCTCTGCGGCAGAGATCACGAACATCGATATGCAGAGCTGGACGGACACGGACGTCCGATAGTCCATCACTCGTGCGGGCGATAGTGAAGTAGTCTCCGAGCCCATGCTTCGTCTCGCGGTGATCGCGATCGTGCTCGTGGCGTGCAAGGACGACTCGGGGACGGCACGCAAGGTCTCGCCCGCGCCGGCGGTGACGACCGGCGAGCCCGCACCCGAGCCGCCCGGCGGGCCACCGTCGTGTACCGAGGTCGGCGCGCACCTCGCGGGGGGACTCGACAGGCCGGGCGAGGTCCACGCGACCGCGAACGGCGTCGACGTCTCGATGTCGGGCGACAAGATGAACGCGGCGATGGAGGATGCGCTCGTCCAGGCGTGCCGCGATCTCGCGTGGTCGCAGGAGACCCGCGCCTGCGCGCTCGCATGGACCGGCAACATCCTGCGCGAGCGCGCCCGGCTCGCCGAGGCCTGCCCGGGGACGGTGAAGAAGTGACGCGCGCGATCCTGCCGGCACGTCCGCTCGGGCTGCGCGCCGGCGTGCACGTGAAGACGGCGCTGCTCGTGCTGTTCATGCTCGCCGGCACCGCGGGGCTCGGCCTCGCGACCACGTGGTTCGTGTCGAGCGGCGCGTCGATCGGCCGCGACAAGGACGTGTGGGCGCGCGGGCTGCCGGCCGACGGATCGATCCACGCGAAGCGGACGTCGAAGCTCATCCCCTGGCTCGTCGCGAACTACGACGGCACGGTTCGTTACACGGACGCCGAGGGTGCGAGGTACGAGGGCACGATCGACTTCTGGACGATGTTCGGCGGGCCCGATACCGACAATGCCGAGCTCCGCTACGACCCGCAGCATCACGAGAGGTTCGCGGTCAGCTGGGGCGTCGAGGCGAGCGGCGCGAGGTGGCGCGCGGTGATCGTGATGTCGGTGCTGTTCGCGCTGTTGACCCTGGCGTTCGGGTTCGGCACGTGGGCGATCGTCGACAACGCGCTCGCCGTGGTGCGCGTCGCGCGCAGGGGCGACGAGGTGCAGCTTCGCGTCGTGTCGTGCACGCCGATCGTCAAGGACGGCAAGCCGACCGGCAAGTACCGCCACGAGCTCGAGCTCGACATCGGTGATGGCACGACGAAGCAGATCGTCGAGGAGTCGCTGTGGCTGCTCCACTGCGCGCCGGACGACAGCCGCGCGGTCGGCCTGTGGATCCCCGGCAAGCCGCACACGGTGATCGTCGTCCGCAGCGACGTCGAGCCGCTCGCGGTCAGCGGGGCCGAGCGCCTCGAGATCACGAGGCGCGCCGAGGCCGCCCGCGCCCGGTAACACGGGATCGCGCCGTGCCCGTGAGCATGCGTTCAGCGCTGTTTCGTGCAGATCCGGCCAACCCGGATCGGAGGATCTCGGTCCAAGCGCGCGCTGTGCCCGGAAGGTGCTCGTGAGGTTGTGGCCGGTGGCGATCGGGGTGTGCGCGACGGCCGGGGTCGTGCACGCCCAGTCTGCCGTCATCCGCGGCAAGGTCGTCGACGAGGCAGGTGCGCCGGTCGCCGGCGCGACGGTGCTGCGTGGCGATGCGAGCTCGGTCACCGACGCGGACGGCGTGTTCTCGATCGCCGGCGCCGGCGACATCACGGTGATCGCGGAAGGCTTCGACTCGACCTCGACGCGCGCGAGACGCGGCGTCGTCGTGCGCCTCGCACGCGCGAGCGGCGAGGTGATCGAGGTGACCGGCAAGGCGCCAGAGGAGAGCAAGCCGCTCGCGTACACGATGTCGGCCAAGGACGTCGCGACGACACCGGGCGCGATGAACGACGCGCTGCGCGCGATCACGATCTTGCCGGCGGCGGCGCGGATCCCGTTCTCGTTCGGCGGCATCGTGCTGCGCGGCATGTCGCCGCGCGACTCGAGCGTGTTCATCGACGGCGTCGAGATCCCACTCGCGTTCCACTTCGGCGGCATCACCGGTGTGTTCCCGACGCAGGTACTCGAGGACATGCGCGTCGTGCCGAGCGGCTTCGATGTCTCGATGGGCCGCACGCAGGGCGGCGTCGTCGAGCTGACGACGCGGCGGCCGCGCCGCGATGCGTATCGCGTCGGTGGCGAGGTGAGCCTCCTGCACTCGGCGGTGTACGGCGAGGGCCCGCTCGTCGGCAACGGCGCGTTCCTCGTGTCGCTGCGGCGCTCGTACTTCGATCTGCTATTGCGGCCGTTCCTCGACGCGAACGATCCGCTGCCGAGCTACACCGACGGCCAGCTCCGCGCGGTGTGGGGCGAGCCGGGCAAGCGAGGCCAGCTGACCGCGTACCTGTTCGGATCGCTCGATCGGATCGCGAACTCGTCGGATGCCGCGAAGCCGAACGATCCGTACGCGCAGGGCGAGGTCGCCGCAAACCTCGGCTTCATCCGGACCGGCGCGATCTACAAGCGCAAGATCGGTCGCTCGCTCTACACGGTGTCGCCGTCGCTCGGCACGAACATCTTCACGCTCTACAGCAAGGACTACGGCGGGACCGACCAGGCGACGATCCTCGATCTCGGCCGGCGCTGGTACCTCTATGGCGTGCGCGGCGAGTGGCTGCGCGACGATCCGGGCGGGTTCTGGCGCGCCGGCGTCGACGTGTCGGGCGGCTACCTCGGCCGCGTGAACCAGAAGCTCTACCAGGACGACGTCGGAAGCGACGTCCCGGTGCCGCGCAACACCGTGCTGTGGGGCGACGCCGCCGTGTTCGTCGAGACGCGACGGTCGTGGTTCGGCGACAAGTTCTCGCTGCGCCCGGGCCTGCGACTCGACCGGTTCGGCCTCGGCGAGCAGTGGGCGCTCGATCCGCGGATCAACGCGCACGTCACGCTGTCGCCGGTGACGACGCTGCGCGCGTCGGTCGGGCGATTTCATCAGCCACCGTCGGCGGCGCACTTCGACGAGTTCGCCGACAACCTGAGCGCGAAGAGCTCGTACGTCGACCAGGTGTCGCTCGCGCTCGAGGCAAGCCCGCAGGAGGGGCTGCTCGCGTCGGTGACCGGGTTCTTTCACGAGGGCAAGCAGACGCTCGTCGACATCGCCGCGAAGAGCATCCGGGAGACGGTCGGTGGCCTCGATCTCGTGTTTCGCGAGCTCCTCGAGGAACAGCTCGGCCTCTACGGCTATCAGGACAACGTCGGCCGGCTTCGCACGTACGGGATCGAGACCGCGATGCGCTACGACACCCCGCGCTACCGCGTGCTCGCGAACTTCGCGTGGTCGCGCGCGAAGCGCCGCTACGAGCCCGCGCTCGCCGAGGGCTGGGTGCCATATCCGCTCGATCAGCCGCTGCGCCTGAACCTCCTCGCCGCGACGACCGCACGAAAGTGGAACTTCGGGACGCGACTCACGGTCGTGTCGGGTAACCCGCAGGCGGTCGTGCCCGAGGGGACGGTCTACGATCCAGCGGTCGGCGAGCCCGAGCCCGTGCTCCAGCGATTGCCGACGTTCTGGCAGCTCGACCTTCGCATCGATCGGACGTGGCCCAAGGAGTGGGGGGCGGTGACGCTGTTCTTCGATATCCAGAACATCACGAACCACCGCAACGTCGAGTACCGCGACAGCTTCCCCGAGGGTCCGGGCGGCACGTATCGTTACGAGGACGTGCGCGGCCTGCCGATCATCCCCTACGTCGGAGTCGAGTTTGCGCCGCGCTGATCTGCTCGTCGCATGCATCGCGCTCGGCGGCTGCATGAAGATCTATCCGGACCCGGAGCTGCCCGACATCGAGGCGACCTGGTACGACGGCGACTGCCGCGAGGGCACGGGCGACGTGCGCGTCGAGATCACCGGCATCGACGATCCGACCGATCATCTCGAGGCCGCGGCGCCATGCATCGATGCCCGGCTCGCGTTCCCCGACGTCGCGCGCGAGCGGTATCACGTCGTCGGCACGCTGCTCGACGATGCGGGCGCGCCGTTCAGCGCGTGGGACGCGATCGTCGACCTCCGCAACGGCATCGGCCAGCGCGTCGACCTGTACTTCGGCGGCGGCGCGAACGTCCGCGTCACCTGGATGTTCGACGCCGGCGCGTCGTGCGAGTCCCTCGGCGCGAGCACGGTCGTCGGCCGGTTCACGCGCGCGGGCAACCCGCAGCCGTACGGCGTGCCGGCGCTGTGCCAGGCGGGCGCGGTGTTCGCCTCCCTGCCCGAGGGCCCGTTCACGGTCGAGCTGCGCGCGCTCGCCGAGACAGGCGTCGTCGCGACCTCGGTGCCCACACCGCTCGACGTCATGCCGGCGGGCCTCACGAGCGTCGGGCCGTTGACGCTGACGCCATGCGACGCGCCGTGTCCGACCGAGCGCGCTACACTCGCGCGGTGAGCGCGGCGCGGCGTTACCTCGACCAGGTTCATTCGCTCGCGAAGCTCGACGCGATCGAGCCCGGGGAGTACGCGCGGTTCGTCGCCGGCGAGGCGCCCGCTGCGTTGGTAGTGGCGGACCTCGCGGCGCGCGAGGCGCACCTCGGTGCCGCGCTCGATCAGCTCGACGCGATGATCGCGCGTGCGATGCGCATCCGGCTCGATCACGCGCTCGCCGCCGACACCGCGATCCCGCCGCCGACGCGCAACGTGTTCGCGACGACGATCGTGAGCTACGCGGACCGGCTCTCGCTGCTCGCCGAGCGCGTGCACGACGTCGCGGCGCGCGGTGGTTCGCGCGACCCCGGCGGTATCACGGCGCTCGTCGTCGAGGCCGCGCGTTCCGTGCTCGACCTCCGCGAGGCGATGCGCGCCGGCGTGTTCGCACTCGTCCGCGAGACGGCGGAGCTCCGGGAGCGGCTCGAGAACCCGGAGCCCGAGCCCGAGAAGACCTTCGCGGACATGATCGAGCTCGACTGAGCGGCAACTCGGCCAGCCGGCGTCCGGTATGCGGCCGCCTCTCGCACCCAGCATGTTGGCGCGCGCGCACTTACGCGTGGCCCGTCCGTTGCTCGACGTGCGGTCATGCATCGACACAGCAAGCGACCGATGTTCGACATCGAGATCCAGCCCCTCGGCCCGGCGAGCATGACGCGCGACCAGGTGCGCGCCGCGCTCGAGAAGGCCATGGATGACTGTCCCGACTGCCGCGCCGCCAGAGCGCGCGGCGAGGTACCGATCTTCGGTGACGAGTTTCCCGTTGCCGACGCGGAGCCACTCGCGCGACGTTCGCCGTTCTTGCGCCGACCACGCTGGCGCACGATGAAGAGTGCAGCGTGGACGAAGCGGCGCTGAGCCGCGCACGCAGCGTGCATGTGCTTGTCGACGGAGAGTTCCCGATGAGCAGCACGCTGAAGTCGTTCGTGATCGTGGCC
>JAEWJO010000791.1 GCA_023386455.1 Pseudomonadota bacterium
GCGCGAGCCGCCGTTGTTGAAGAAGCCGTAGACCGCGTGCGCGAGGTGCTCGCTGCAGTCCTTGAAATCGCCGAACGTCTTCACGAACTGCGACCAGTTCGTGATGAGGACGGACTCGTTGACCGGGCCCTTGGCCGACTCACCGAGGAAACCGACGGTGTTCGTACCGACGGCCTCGATGGGCTTGGATCCGCGATCGACTTCTTCGACATAAACGCCAGGTGACAGGTAGCTGGTAGCCATTTGCTGTTTCTCTCCGTTGATTGGCCGATGGCGGTGGTCTTCGCCCGCCTATCGGTGATTCCCGAGACCGCTGCGTTACTTCTTGCCGCTCGCTCCACCCAGATCGAGACGGCGCGCACCGAGGAACGGGTTGCCACTTGGCCCCTGCTCCGAGATGCGAGGATCGGTGATGGACTTGTACTCGAGGCGGCGCGACTGGACGCGCTGGAACTCCTCGAGCTTCTCCGGAAGGATCGGGATCGCGGTCCATGCCTGCACGGCAGGACGCACGGGCTGGTTCAGGCTTCCCCAGAACCGGGCGAGCGTGCCTTCGTCGAGGCGCGCCGACATGAGGATGTTGAGCTTGAAGTCGTCCTCGAACGACTGGCCCTTCAGCTTCTCGCGCGGCAGCTCGGGGTTCTCCATCACGGTGCGGATGATGAGACCGAGCAGGAGCTGCTCGTCCTCGGGCGTCTGCGCCCACGCCGAGATGAGATAGTCGAGCCGAACCCAGAGGCGGCGTCGCCGGAAGAACTCCTTGATGGAGCCGTCGTCCTGCGGAACCTCGACGAGCTCGGAGTGCGGTGTCGCATCGTATCCCTCGGGATCGATCGACATCTGATAGAGGTAACAAGAGACCGCGGGCAGCTTGCCCTCGATCGCGTCAGGCTTCGGCGCCTGCTCGACGATGTGGACGCGCTTGTACCCGTTGCGCTTGAACTCGTCCTGGAGAAGCCGAGACAGAGTCTCCGACGTCTCCTTGATGATGTGATGCTGAGGCGTCACTCTCCCGACCCGGACCGCGAATGTTGTATGAGCAGCATTTGCGTCTCAAGCGGGACGCGAAGGTTTTTCGCCGCGATCGACAATACTTGCGTTGACACGTCGCGCCACTCACCTACGATTTCTTACGTGCGTCACTTGTTCGTCTGTACGAATGCCACGTCGAGCGGAAAACCCGCATGTGCGCGACGAGGAAGTGACGAGATCGTGACCGCGATCCAGCAGACGCTCCTGGCGAGGCGCGCGAGCGGGGTCCTCGTCACGCCGTGTGGCTGCCTCGGGCCGTGCTTCGACGGACCGAACGCGGTCGTGTATCCGGATGGCATCTGGTACGGAGGCCTCACCGTCGACGATGCGGACGCGATCGCGGACCACCTCATCGACGGAATCATTTACGAGGCGAAGCGCCTCGATCCTCCCGTCGAGTGACCGAAATCAGCTGCCGGCGGCGAGGATGAAGGGCACGGACCGGGTGCGTGTCGCCGCTGCTACGCGATCGCCTGCGCGAGGCGCGCGCCGTCCGTACCGGACCAGGCCTCGAGCGCGCGGTCGACGGTCGCCTCCAGGTCGTCGGAGATCTCGGCGGCGGAGACCCACGGGAAGCTATCGGACACGAGCGCGCGCAGCTCGTCGCCGGAGTGGCCGAAGCTCGGCGCGAACAGGATCACGTTCACGTGGAGCTGCGTACGCGTGAGCAGATCGATCGCCTCGAGCGGCGTGCGCGGGACGAGAGGCGTCATGCCGCGCGCGGCGAGCTTCGTCGCGAGCTCGCTCCGGCGGCCGTGGCTCTCGTCGATGACGAGGATCGGCCGGCGCTGTGCGGCGCGGAGCGCCTGCTCGATCGCCGTGTCGATCGCGGCGCGCAGCTGGTCGTCGATGCGATCGAACGCGACCGCGATGCGCACGCGGCGGCCGCCGCGCTCGACGCGGACCGTGCGCGCGGTGACCCAGCCCGTCTCGCCACCGAGCTTCAGCTCGACCTGCTGGAGCTCCTCGGCCGGAATGCCGCGAACGCTGACGAGCGCACCGGTGCTCGAGAGGTTCTCGATCGTGCCGTGCATCGCACCGTCCTCGGCGTGGAACACGGCGACGCCGCGCACCGAAACTCGTAGTGCGCGCCGACGCTCCGACCCGGACAGATCACCCATCTAGCCCTCCCTTCCGACGAGCATAAGGGAGGCGAGACGTAATCCGATCCGACTATTTTTCGCCGCCGCGCGTGTCAGGCGGCGATTGCGCTCGACGTGCAGGATTCCGCCGGCGCAGCACGCGAAACGTGTCCGTCAATACGTGAGCAAGGCGTCGAGATGCCGGCGCTCCCAGATCTTGGCCTCGTCGTAGTGCTCGTACATCGCCTCGTCGGCGAGGAACTCCTTCGAGTGAAACTCACGGCGGCCGTTCTTCACGCGGATGTCGTGCACCTGATGCAGCATCTCGTGGAACACGATCCACGCGACGAAGAAGCGCGGCACGAACTCGCGATCGAGCGAGCGGTGGATGCGGATCAGCCGATCCTCGACGGAGTAGCTGCCCATCTTGATCGAGTTGCGGCGGCGCGGGCGGCCGGTGCGCTGGCCCCACGTGATCGCCGCGTCGATCTTGTTCTCGAAGTAGCGCGCGTTGAGCTCGTCGTAGATCTCGCGGAGATCGTGGTGCTCGCCGGCCGTGAAGATGACCTGTGTCGGCTGGCGACGCGCGCGGCCACGGACGTGACCGGAGTTCTGATCGATGAAGTCACCGAGCACGCGCGAGGCGTCCGAATCGTTGTCGACGATGTAGCGTGCGAGCGCGCGCGTGATCACCGGATCGGCATCGGCGAACATGTGGTGCAGGCGGACCTCGTAGCGCTTCTCCTTCGCGAGGCGCCGCACCGAGATCATCGTGTAGCGATTGTCGGTCAGGGTGACTGCGACTCGGCCCTTCGCGAGGTGAGCGCGAATCCGGCGTTCGAGGCTGTCCTGGGCTTCGACGATCTCCGCCGGCACCTCGGTGCCGCGCTTCTTGCGAAGCGCCTCGACCAGCGCCGCCGCGTAGCTGGTGCTGTCGCCGGTATCGACGACGGCACAGGGATCAGCGTACGAGGCGGGGGTGACGGGCATAATCAACGCGTGCCCACGTTCGGGGAGCGCTTCACTCAACGGGAACTCCTCTTATTTAAGCAGACATCTAACTAAGGGCGTAGTACGGGCTTCAGGGCAGACCCGTGGCATCTCGGGAGGGCCCCGCTCGGTCGCCCGCACGCTCGCTAACCCCGCCTGCCTTCGACGAGAAAAATGCTATCGCGTGGCTTCGCGGTGGATCAAATTCCTTACCTGTCGAGGGATCGGATCTGATCGCAACTCCTGGGAAAAACGCATGTAGGCGGGCGGTACACCGGGATCGTCGCAAACCAGCTAGAGTGCGCCTCCCATGAGTGCGTTCCTCGACACGAACACCCGGACCCATAGCTGCGGCCAGCTTCGCGCAGGCGATGCCGGCAAGCGCGTCGTTCTGACCGGTTGGGTCAAGACGTACCGCGACCACGGCAAGGCCGTGTTCATCGACCTCCGGGACCGCGACGGCATCACGCAGCTCGTCTTCGACGAGAGTCACTCCAAGCAGGCAAATCAGATCGCGCGCGAGCTGCGCAACGAGTGGTGCATCGGCGTGACCGGCGAGGTCCGCTCGCGCGGTGCGAACGTCAACGAGAAGCTCCCGACGGGAGCGATCGAGGTGTGGGTCGACACGATCGAGGTGTTCTCGAAGTCCGAGACGCCGCCGTTCCAGATCGAGGACCAGATCGACACGAACGACACGCTGCGCCTCAAGTATCGCTACCTCGATCTGCGCCGGCCCAAGCTGCAGAGGAATCTGATCACGCGCTCGGCGATCACGCGCGTCACGCGCGACTACCTCGGCAAGAACGGCTTCCTCGAGATCGAGACGCCGTTCATGGTGAAGTACACGCCGGGCGGCGCGCGTAACTTCCTCGTGCCGTCGCGCCTCAACCCCGGCCAGTTCTACGCGATGGCCGAGTCGCCGCAGATCTTCAAGCAGCTGCTGATGGTCGCGGGCTACGAGCGCTACTTCCAGATCGTGCGGTGCTTCCGCGACGAGGACCTCCGCCTCGATCGCCAGCCGGAGTTCACGCAGATCGATATCGAGATGTCGTTCGTCAACGAGCAGATCCTCCAGAACATGATGGAGGGCCTGATCTCGACGCTGTGGCGCGACGTGCTCGGCATCGAGATCAAGCTGCCGCTGCGCCGCATGCCATACGCCGAGGCCATGGAGAAGTACGGCGTCGACAAGCCGGACCTCCGCTGCGACCTCACGCTGTGCGACGTCACCGAGGCGGCGAAGACCTGCGGCTTCCGCGTGTTCGAGAGCGTCGTGCAGAGCGGCGGTATCGTGAAGGCGCTGCGCGTGCCCGGCCCCGCGGACAAGCTGCCGCGCTCGATGCTCGACGGCCTCAACGACTTCGCGAAGTCGTTCAACGCGAAGGCCGCGTGGGCGCGCGTCCTCGAGGGCGGCCAGTGGCAGGGCCTCAAGGGCTTCACCGACGAGTCGCGCGCGGAGATCAACCGGATCGCCGGCGCGACGCCGGGTGACACGCTGATCTTCGTCGCCGACAAGGCGAAGGTCGCGAACGCGACGCTCGGCGCGATCCGCATCCACTACATCGGCGAGAAGCTCGGCCTCATCCGCAAGGGCGAGTGGCAGTTCATGTGGCTCACCGACCCGCCGCTGTTCGAGATCGACGACGGCCAGGTCGCCGCGGCGCACCACCCGTTCACGTCGCCGCGCGTCGAGGACGAGCCGCTGCTCGAGTCCGACCCCGGCAAGGTGCTAGCGCGCGCCTACGACCTCGTGCTCAACGGCGTCGAGGTCGGCGGCGGCTCGATCCGTATCCACCGCAGCGAGCTGCAGGACCGCGCGTTCAAGGCGCTCGGCATCTCCGAGGAAGGACGTCGCGAGAAGTTCGGCTTCCTGCTCGACGCGTTCAAGTACGGCCCGCCGCCGCACGGTGGCATCGCGTTCGGCCTCGATCGCCTCGCGATGCTGATGACCGGCGCCGAGTCGCTGCGCGACGTGATCGCGTTCCCGAAGACGCAGAAGGGCTCGGACCTCATGACCGACTGCCCGACCGGCGTCTCGAAGAAGCAGCTCGACGAGCTGTTCATCCAGCTCAAGCCCGATCTGCCGACGAAGTCGTGATCGCTCGCGAGCCGCCGGTCAGCCCGGCGGCTTGTAGAGCACGATCATGTACCAGCGCTTCTCCTCGGTGATGAACTTCCAGTCCATGTGGACGATCTGGATGCCGGGGTTCTGAGCGAGCCACTCTTCGAGGTTGCCCATGAGGTTCTCGAAGCTGCTGTTCCACCACCACTGGTTCGAGATCCGCATCTGCATGGATCGATCGTATCAGGCGCTCCACGTCGGGGTGATATCGAGATCGATGCGCACGCCGCGCCGGATGACTCCGAGCTTTGCCGACGTGCCCGCCTGCCACATCCGGAGCGCCCTGTGTAGCTGATCGACTCCCTCGATCGCCGTGTCGGCGAACCGCACGAGTAGATCACCGTCGACGAGGCCGGTCTTCGCCGCCGGCGATCCGGGCTCGACCGACTGCACCTCGACCGCCGCGGCGCCGAGGCCGTGGTGATATGCGAGCCGGCGATCGAGCGGACGGCGTGCGGCACCGATGCCGAGCCACGCGCGGCGCACGCGGCCGTGCGCGAGCAACTGGCCGAGCACCCAGCCCGCGGTCTCGACGGCGATCGCGAACCCCAGGCTCTGCGAGCCCGCGATGATCGCGGTGTTCACGCCGATCACGCGTCCCGCGGTGTCGAGCAGCGGCCCGCCGGAGTTCCCGGGGTTGAGCGGCGCGGTGTGCTGGACGACGCTGTCGATCAAGCGGGGTGCCGCGCGTCCCGTGGCGCGACCGCGCAGGCTGCGCCCGAGCGCCGACACGACGCCGGTCGACACCGTCGACTCGAACCCGAGCGGGTTGCCGATCGCGACGACGAGCTGACCGACGCGCGGTGACAGCGCACCGTCGACCGCGAGGTACGGCACCGCCTGCCCTGCCCCTGCCCCACCTGCGAGCGCCGATGGATCGACGCGCACGAGCGCGAGGTCCGTCGCCGGATCGTCGCCCTTCACCTGACCGTCGACGATCTCGCCGCTCTGCGTGCGGACGCGGATCGTCTTCGCGTTCGCCACGACGTGGCTGTTCGTCATGACGTAGCCGTCGGGCGTGACGACGAAGCCCGAGCCCGCGCCGCCGCGGCCGCGGCCCGCTCCGACCTCGAGGCTGACGACCGCGGGACCTGCCTTCTCGACGACACCGATCACGGCGCGCGAGTAGCTGTCGAGGAGCTCGGCGTCGTCCGGCAGGATCACGGCCTTCGCCGCCGCATTCACGCCTTGCTCCCCAGCGTCGCGTCGAGGTCCTGGCGCGCACCCGCGCGGAGCACTCCGAGCGTCACGGCCTTGCCCGGGCGATCCTGCAGCGCGGCGCGCAGCTCGTCCGGTCCAGACACCGCGATACCGTCGAGCTCGACGATCACGTCGCCGACGATCACGCCCGCGCTCGCGGCCGGGCTGCCATCCTCGACGCTCGCGACGATCGCGCCGCCCTTCGCCGGATAGGTGCCGACGCCGAGATAGCCGCGGCGAACGCCGCCGTGCTGCTGCAGCTCGTCGACGACGCGGCGGAGCGTCGACAGCGGAATCGCGAGGTCCGCGCCGCGGAGCAGCGTCCGCGTGTTCATGCCGATGACCGTGCCGTCGGCGTCGACGAGCGGACCGCCGGCGAACCCTCGCGGGATCTGCCGATCGCTCTCGATGTAGCGGTCGAGCGTGCCGCCCCACGGCGTCTTCACCTCGGGGCCGAGAACCCCGATCGCGCGCAGCGACGCTCGTGCGGTCCGACCGGGCCGGCCGATCGCGAGCGCGAGGTTGCCGACCGCGAGCCCGTCGACCTCGCGAAACCTCGCCGGCGTCAGCCCGCCGCCCTCGACCCGCAGCAGCGCGATGTCGGTCGCCGGGTCGCGGCCGATGACCTCGGAGTCACGCTCGTCGAGCGTGCCGTCGGCCAGGCCGACACCGACCGTCGTCCGGTCGGGAGTGTGAAAGCTGGACGTGACGACGAGATCTTCGGACCACGCGACCCCGGTCCCTCCGGTCCGGCCACGCGAGACGTGGACGACCGACGGTGCCGCGGCGGCATCCGCCGCAGCGAGGGCCTGGTCGAGCTGGTGGAACACATCGAGAGCGGGCTGTGCCATGGAACAGTCTCCTTCGCGGATCACTCTGCGGTGTTCTCGCGGCGCGAGACATCCGCTGTTCGGCGAGGTTTCCGTCGAAAAAACAGCCAGGTGCTTCGCCGACTTCCACCGATCTCGGAGGGCTTCCTGCCCGAGCGGGCAGGGTTGACCCGGACGTACGGCGTGCCCATGTTGTCCCCACTGGAGCCATAGATGACCCGCAATCCTCAACTGTCCCTGGGCTCGGTCACGGACCCGATCAAGGTCGCGCTCCTGACCGATGACCCGCTCATGCGTGCCGGCCTCTCGAGCCTGCTCGCGCAACTGGGATCGATCGACGTCGTCGAACGCGACGCGGCGGAAGTCGCGTTGTGGGACGCCGGCATCGATTCCGACAAGACCCTCACTCGCCTCGGCGAGCTTCGCACCCTCCCCATGCCCGCGGTCGCCGTCGTCGGCGACCAGGCTCACGTCGCTCCGGCGCTCGCGGCCGGTGCTCGCGGCGTGGTCCTCCGTGACCAGGTCGGTCCCGGAATCCACGCGGCGCTCGCGGCGGTCCGCAGCGGTCTCACCGTCATGGACGCCGCGCTCGCCGAGTCTCTCGTGCCGGCGCAGCCGATCAAGCCTGCCAACACCAATGCCGCCACCAACGGCAAGGGTCGCGGCGAGCTGACCGAGCGCGAGAAGCAGGTGGTGCAGCTCCTCTCGGAAGGACTGTCGAACAAGCTCATCGCAGACCGCCTTGGAATCAGCGATCACACCGCGAAGTTCCACGTCAACGGCGTGATGATGAAGCTCGGCGCTTCGACCCGGACCGAGGCCGTCGTCGAGGCGATGCGCCGCGGCCTGATCCGCCTGTAGAAGGCAACCAGCCGTACGCATCGAGTGCGACGAGGCCGCTGTCACCGACCGTGACGCCCTCATCCTCCAGCAGCTGACGCTGCACCGCTGCGCCGACCGGATCGTGGATCGCGATCCGGCCGCGCAGCTTTCCCGCTTTTCCGATCACGCGCTGCCACGGCAGCTTGTCGCCCGGCTTGCTCGTCTTGAGCGCCGCAGCTGCGATCCTCGCCCCGCCTGGAATCCCGGCGAGCTCGGCCACCTGGCCGTACGTCGCGACGCGCCCGCGCGGAATCTTGCGGATCACCACATGGATCCGCTTGAACAGCGCCTGCAAATGCTCGCGGTCACTCGTCATCGCGATGGACGACGTTACTGGGCCGCGCTCACGGCCACCAGGGGTTGCCCGTCCCCGCGATCTGATGCGCGCGGACATGATCCGCGTCACTCGCTGCCATGTGCCCGTACGGGCGAATTGCGCCCGGTTCGCCAGATCGGCGTGCCATCATCCCGCCCATGCGAACGATCTGGGGTTCCGCTGCGCTCGCGCTAGTCCTGTCGCTCTCTGCCTGCGGAAAGGAAGTCACCGGTGACGACACGCCCGGCAACAATACCGACGATGCCGCCACCGCGACACCCGATGCATTCGTTCCGCCCGAGGGCTACACGAAGCTGATCGGGCGCTCGTGGACCCTGCCGACGGGCGCGCACGACATCTACAAGTGCGTGCGCGTCACGATCCCGACGGACATGTACATCACGAACATCATGGCGCAGGCCCCGACGGGCACGCACCACACGGTGCTCTCGATCGCGGGCGCCAACGGCACGTCCGGCGCGGACGGCGAGCAAGACTGCAGCGTCAGCACGCTCGGCATGGTGATGCTCTACGCCTCCGGCGTCGGCACGTCGCCGCTCGACTTCCCGACGGATGTCGGCATCAAGGTCGCGGCCGGCACGCAGCTGCACCTGAACCTCCACCTCTACAACGCCGCGGACGAAGGCATCTCCGGTGAGTCGGCGATCTTCGTCAAGGCGCAGGCAACGCCGCCGCCGATGCTCGCCGAGATGGTGTTCGCCGGCAAGATCCTGTTCGCCCTCAACGCGAACACCGCGCAGGATCCCAACAAGATCACGCCGATCGTCGGTGGCTGCACGGTGGGCTCGCCGTACACGCTGTTCGCCGTCTGGCCGCATATGCACAAGCTCGCCGTCCATCAGAAGGTCGAGCTGATCCGCGGCCAGAATCCGCCCGTCTCCCTGCACGACAAGGAGTACACGTTCCTCGAGCAGAACTACTACCTGAAGTCCCCCGAGGTGCAGGTGCAGCAGGGTGACAAGATCCAGGTCACCTGCGACTTCGTCAACAACACGGGTTCGGTCGTCACCGTCGGTGATAGCTCGGACAAGGAAATGTGCTTCGCAGGCCTGTATCGCTACCCCGCGCAGAACGCCGGCCTGTTTCAGTGCACGGACCGGCCGCAGGGCTTCTGACCCGTCCATGTGCTCCCATCGGGCCGGGGTTCGAGAGGCTCGGGGCAACGATGATGTTGTTTTCGAACAGCATCGTTCGATACCGAGCAGTCGACGTGCAGTCGATCTCTCATGCACCGAGAGATGCTCGATCGGATGAGCTTGCCTCTGGCGACTGCATCTCCGAGCGTGGTCGCCGTCGAAGCTGTCTTACCGACTTGTGAGATGATGCGCATGTGACCGACGAGTCTGGCGGCTTCGAGCTTCGCGGCAGTCCCGACGACGAGACGCGACTTCTCGCGCACGCATCGCTTGGCTACGTGATCGCGCTTCCCGGGCATCCGAGGCTCGTACCGGCGACCACCGCCTCGCCGAAGTACGACGCCGTCGTGCAGATGCAGGATGCCCCGTTCGAGCTCGGGTTTCGTATGGACGAAATCCCCACCGACTTCGCCGCGAAGGATCTGCTTCCGTCGCTGATGGCTTCGTACGTGGGAAGCCGGGCGCGGACCCCGGATCGTGTATCACTCGAGTGGGTTCGAGGGCGCCCCTTGCCCGACGGTGCGTCGACCGCAATGCGCGCGAACTACGAGCTGGCGGGCACGGATCCGGCCGCCATGGAGTTCCTGTGCATCGTTCTCAAGAACACGCACAAGGGCTTTCACGCGATGCATATGACCCTGCGATACCGCCTCGGCGACGTGTCGCCCTTCGCCTGGTCGAATGTGCGGGCTGCGCTACTCGCACACCATTCGTGGGTTCCAACGAAGCCACCGTCGACGAACATCTGGCCAGACCGCAGCGTCTTCGTTCCTCGCTCGGCCCGATTCGAGTTGAGCGAGGCTGCGATGAAACAAGCGGTCGAGAAGGCAGCAGAGATCGAGGGTCTTCTGCCTGGCGATTCGGACCGTCTAGCAACGCTCCTGCTGGATTGGACCAACAAGCCGCTTCCACCCGCGTCTCCGCGCTACGACGAGCTCGAGAGTGAAGTCGCTCGGTCGATCGCATCGTGCCTGCCTGCCCGGGCGGCCGAGGTCCTGATGCGCAACTTCCACGAGGTGGAGTCGATGCACGACTTTCGCGGCTGGCTGTGGCAGCAGTTCTGGGCGGTCGCGAACCGCGCAGAGATCCAGAAGACGAACTGATCAGCGGTCGCTACTTCGTCAGCTCGTAAGCGAGCATGAGCAATGCGTGCGGCGTACGAAGCTGGCGCAGGTAGCCTGCGATCTGCGCGTTCGACCCTTGCTTGACGATCTTTGAGTAGTCATTGCCAGCCTTGGTCACGCGCAACTCGAGGGCACGAGATGATCGCTCGTCGACGCCGGGCGCGAACTTCAGGCTCGAGGTTGCGTTCGAGTACGTTCCGAGCGCGGCAGTGATGGCCTCGAATCGACCGATGTCCTGGGTCTGCTCGACGCGTGCTGCGAGCTCGTGACAGAACCCGGCTACCGCTCGCGAACGCTCGTTGGTCACGCGGTCGGTCATCTGATCGCGATGAGGTACGTCGAGCCACATCGCGATGTCCTGGCCGAGGAAGTACGCCCACTCGAGATCGCGGTCGAGATTGTCTCGCCCGTATGTCGGATCGAGACGATGGGTCTCGTCGTTCTCCTCGACGACCAGGAACGTCGAACCGTCATCGAGGACGCATCGGACTCCGCGCCGGCCGACATTGCCCTCGTCGAACCACGTCTCGACGAGCTGGATCTTGCTTCGCGATATGGTGGTCTTCCCCACTCCGAAGTCGCGCTGCGTGCCTTGTGCGACGAGGCCCGCAGCAGACCAGATCGCGGCACCACGTTGATCCATCACCCACACGAGATCGCAGTCGCGATGCGTGCCACCGATCCGGATCCCGCGTTCTCGAAGGCGATCGTTCAGTGGCTCCCGGGCCTCGACAGACGGAGCCTCGTGGCTGGTGAGGAGCTTGGCTCCCGAGAGCCCGACGGCAAACACCTTCAGGGTCCGACTGCCCTCGCTCTGGTAGTCCCACGCGCCGACTCGCGGCTCGGGCCGAGCAAGCGCTTCGTTGAACGTCATCACCATCGACGATCCTACTTCAAGTCCTCGCGAAGCTCGTCGTGCGGGACACGCAGCCATTCGGCAAGCTCGCGTCCGAGCGCGGCTGCCCACGCCCCATCACGACGCGCGTCCGCGAGCGTATAGCTGCGATCGTCGTTTGCGATCATGTCGTGCTCTTGAATGAACACGAGCCGAGGCACGTCGCGTGACGGGGTGATCAGCGCAACGCCACGTCGTCCGAGATGATCGCGATCGACAAAGGAGGCGATGCGCCCCACGGCAGCGATCGGCAGCGTGAGTCCAGGAGTCCGCACCTCGTCGTCGGTGCGGGACACGACAAGCCGGAGACTGTCGCTGGACCAGACCGAGAAGGTCTGGTCGGTCGGAAGCCAGACGACTCTGCTCTGGCCGTAGGTCACGGCGGTCGGCGATTCCCCGGTCCGGGCAATCCTGCGCGCGCCCGCCTTGCCAACCTCGAAGACCACGGACGGCGCCTCAGTGGCCTGCTCGCGATCGCGTGCGACGACGTACGAAGGGTTCGCCCTGAGATCCGCAGCCTCGATGGTCGGGAGCACGAGCTGGCTCTCGAGCTCGGCGAGCGACACATCGCAGTCCTCGACGATCAGGTCGCGAAGGTACTTGGGCTCGCCACGGGCACCGGCGAGCTTGCAGCGCTTGAACGTCACGCCGCGCAAATCCGTGCCCTTGAGAGTTGCGCCCCGGAAGTCGCAGCCCTCGAACACCGCGGCACGCATCCGCGTCGGCGGCATCTCGCGGTCCGGCTCCAGCGACGCATCACGAAAGTCGCAGTCGACGAATCGCGCTCGATCCCAGCGTGCGTTGCCGAAGCTCGCGCCGGTGAACCGCGTCGCGCTCGCAACGACATCGCTCCAGTTGCTCCCCGGCATCCCCGCGCCGTCGAACGAACTGCCAGTGACCGTTGCCTTCGACACATCGACCATCGCCGCGGCAACGCGATCGAAGATGCAGTCGAGAATGACGCTCCCCGCAAGAACCGCGCGATTGAGCTTTGCGTCGCTGAAATTGCAGGAGCGGAGCTGGACCTCGCTCCAGTCAGACTGGTTGATGTCTGCACGGGTAAAATCGACGCTCTCGAAACGGCCGCGCTGGATCTGCGAGCCATCGAGCCGAACTTCCCGCGCGCTTCCGCCCACGACGTCGAGCGGCGTCCCCGAGCGGGTCCGGTACCACTCGCGATGCGCGCTCAGGGTTGCGCGATCGATCGTGCCTCGTCGTTGAACGCTCGGTGCAGGCCGTGCCGGGATGACTTCGTCGACCAGCTTGGCGTAACGAGCAATCTCATCGTCGATCCACCGCTTCGTGTATCGATCAGGGTGCGATGCGTGATGTGCGCGGCCCGCGCCGCTGCGCAACGCGCTCGCGGGAATCTCGGTCGCCCCGGCAGGGACGAACTTCGCGAGCTCGTTCAGTGCTGTCTGCACGCGCTCGACTCGATCCCAGTTCTGCTCCGTGTCATCGCTCAGTGAGACGAGCGGTGTCGTGATCGTCGGCTCGACGCGTTCGATGACGCCGAGCAGATCCGAAGGATCGAGGACGGTCGAGGTGCCCTCTCCGAGCTGCAGCTCGGGGGGGTCGACGTCGGTGAGGTCGTCGGTGTACGTGAAGAGGTAGACACGCGCGTTACCGCACTTCGGGCACGTCGCGGTCGTGCGCCAAACAGGCTCGCTGTCGAGGTGCTTCCAGTGCAGCTCGGAGTACGTGCCGCAGTGTGCGCATGGCCGACTACCGGCGGCAAAGGCCAGCTCCCGGAGCGACCGAGGCGTGCCCGCGATGCGAACGCCGGGCTCGTTGTTCCGTTCCGGCCTATCGGTCATCGGAGTGCAGTGTAACGCACGCTAGGTTCTTCCAACGGCGCGGCGCGCGCGCCCCGTCAGCTTCGCGAACCATTCAGGCCCAGGGACGACCTGAAAGCTCGTCTCGAGATCCTCGACTCGATTGGGGGCGGCGCGTGCCAGGTCTTCAGCGTGCTCGGTCACCCACTGGGTGTCGGCCCTGCACAGCGCATCGTAGAGCGCGCGGCTCGCCCTGCCGGCGAGCCCGTCTGCACGTGCGAGATCACGAGCGGGGCCCGGATTCGCAACACTCTCTCGAAGGATGCGCCACGCCGTGTGCTCGAGCGTGGTGTCACGCTGGTGGAGCGGAAGGTTGTCTGGCACGCCCGCAAAGAGCGCGCGGTGACTGTGAAGCAGCTCGACCAGCGAGTCACGCGCGCGCGAGTCGCGAACGTCGTCGTAGAAATGCAGAGCCCGCTGTCTGGCAAGCGGCTCCGGGTCGGCAAGACATGCGGTGGCGACCTGCGCCACGATGCCGGCATCCGTGGGGGACAGCCGATAGTAGAGCCGCGTCAGCCACTGTGCATCGCGTTCGTCAGCCCGGATGCCAGGTGGATCGAAGCCATGGAATCCCCGCACGGCAAGATCACGTAGCTCGTCGCGCGACCCGACGCGAACGCCATGGATGTCGTGAGGAAACTCGATAGCCGGATGACCATCGCAACGCCACGGGACATCTGGGTCGGTCAACAGGTCGCGGTCGGGATTGTCTAGCTCGTGGTACCGGATCTCGAGCCAGCGATGACATCGGCAGAGATAGAGGCGGTGATCCGGGTGTGTCTTGCCGAGGAGTGGAGACGAGGAGAGGTCGGCCAGATCGTAGAGCTTGCTCAGTTCGCTGCGAGGTAGGTCGTCGCGGCTCATGAACGCGATACCGACCGCATTCCGAACTGCGACGCCGCACGCGGTGCAACGCAGCCGACTGCAGCCGATCGGCGGGAGCCGTGCGACGTAGAGCTCGGTCGGATCCGTGGGGAGCGGAAACGTTCGGTCGACAAGACACCCGTTTTTCGCGCACCGATTCATGGAGAAGACTTAGCATCTGGCGTGGCGCCGTTGAGCTCTTCCATGCTCGTGCCAACGGACTTGGCAATTCGCTCGAGGTCGGCCTGCTCCAGGCCCGGAATATCGGCCATGTGCGAGTACGGCTGCGACGAGTTGTAGTCCACGCCGAAGCCCTTCGCCGCGACGGCGATCTCGTGGAAGCTGTGCGCGTCTGCAGCCTGCAGCGATGCGATCGCGGCGAGCCGGCCGAGCTTGGGATCACCTCCGAGCATGTCGACGATCTGCATGAAGCGATACGTCGTGCCGGAGATGCCAGCCTTCAAAGGCATCGAGTCTTGCTTGGCGTTCTGGATGAACGGCAGGTTCTCGTTGACGATGTTGGCCTTCGAGCCAACGACCCAGTTGAGCTGACCGTCGAGGCCACCGGGGATCGCGTCGATCTCGCGCTGGCTGAGGCGCAGACCCTGCTGCATCGCCTCGCGAACGGTGATCGTTGTCCGCGCGAGCGGATTGTTCTCGCCGGCGCCGCTGAGCTGACCAGGATTGGCCGCCAGCGACTTGCCGAGGTACTCGTTGATCTTGTCCTGGAGCAACGGCATGAGCTTCGTGTCCAGCTCGTGGCCCGACTCGTCGCGGGAAGCCTTCGCCGCGGCGTACTCCTTGTGCTTCAGCGGGTCGGCGGCCTCCTCCATCGTCGGCTTGAACAGATTCGCCGGCTTCTGATCCTTGACCTCGGTCACGTCCTGGAACTTGATCGCGCGCTCGACAAGCTTCTTCGCGTCCTCGGCGCTGTACTTGCGCGTGTTGCCGGTAGTGTCACCCGCGGCGAGGATCTTGGCTCGTCCATCGGCCGAAAGCGCATCCTTGCCGAGGATGTTCGCGAACTCCTGGAGAGCCAGCATGCGCTCGCGAATGTTGCCCTCCTTGAGGACCTCCATCATCTTTGCCGTGCTCGCGGTGTAGTCGCCCCTCGCGACTTGCTCCTGCATCTCCTTGGTCCGGAGGCCGCCGCCGTAGCCCTTCGAGGCATCGGTGTGCATGTCGCTGAGCGCCTTCGCCTGCTCGGCCTCGGTCGTGCGGGTCTTCGTGATGTAGTCGTACGCGATATCGCAGAGCCGCTTGAGCTCGTTATCGATCTGCGCGCGCACCTTTCCGTTGTTGAGGATCTCCATCGCAACGGCGCGCTCGAAGTGGTCGCGCTTGCCTTGAAGCACCGGATCGGCCCCGACCTTCTTCTTCTCGATCTCGGCCATGAGCGCCGGAATGTTCTTCGACAGCGCCTCCGAATCCGCCTTGCGCTCGTCCTCCGTTCCCTTGTTTTCCTTGTGCTTGACGCCGATGTCGAACAGCTGGTTCAGCTTGAGCGCATCGTGCCAGTCGGGATCCGCATGCAGCCGGTCGAGCTCTTCCCGCGCCTTCGCCTTCACCGCATCGTCGGTGGACCTCAGGTCCTTCTGAAGCCTCTTGAGGTGCTCGTTCTGCTCCTCGACCTTGCTGTTCTGCTTGACGGCCTTTGCGGTGTCCGGCGGAACGGCCGGCCCGACGATCGTGCCCGGCGGCGGGACCTTCGGCGTCTGTGATCCGTCGTCGCCGGGATCGAGCTTTCTGCCGCCGTCTTGATTGGGACGGTTCGCGTAGTACTTGTTCGCGTCGTTGTAGAGCTTGTCGTAGGCGCCGTCGAACCGCTTCTTCTCGTCGCCGTCGAGCTGGTAATAGAACACCGTGCCGTGTGGCGGGGGCCCCTCCTGGACATCCCAACCGCGTGCCTGCGCCTGCTCGACGGTCACGCGAATGGCCTGCTCGTTGTTGCGGACCTTCTCGATCTGGTCCTTTGCTCTCTGGTACTCGCTGGGCAGGTCCGTGCCCATGACCTCGTGCGAGTCCGTGCTCAGGATGACCGGCGCGCCGGCGAAGATCATCGACGGCAGCGAGTGATCCTCGAGGCGCTCGGGCAGGTTCGGCTTGGCCTCGCCCTTCTGGGGCTTCGGCAGGTCTTCCGGGTTCTGGTTGACTGAACCCGTCTTGATGTTCGAGGTGAGATTGACCTCGGCGATGATACCGAGCTTCGCCATCTTCACGATCGCGTCCGGCGACGCGTGCGTGACGTGACCAAAGCGCACGATGAGATTCGGCGGCAGGCGCCCGCCATTCTTGTCTGCGATCGCCTGGAAGACCTCGAGCATCCGATCGACGTTCGAACGGCCGCGGTCGTAGTGCGAGAGCTCCTTGCCGCTCTGCGCCTTGTACCGGTCGTGGTTGATGTTGGCGGACTCACCGGCGACCGTATCGACCGCACCCTCACCGACGTGCGGGCGCAAGACGATCGGGTGCTCCGGTGTTGCAACCGCTGCGAGCCGCATCGCGAGCTCGATCATCCGGTCCTTGCCGATCTGATCGAACCGGAAGTGCTCCATGCCGGCGATATCGACACCCGCGGTGTCGTTGCGATCACCTGCTTGCTTGACGACTCGGTCGAGCTCCTTGTTCCAGGCCTTCTTGCCATCCTCGCTCTCGCGATCGAAGTTCGCGAACTCGCCCTCGTTGCCGAGCTTGTCGCGCTGGCCGAAGAACGAGGTGTTCACCATCGCCAGGTGGGCGATCTGGAGGTCCTCGAGCTGCTTCATCTTCTTCTGAGCAGCTTCGCGAGCGACCGGATCCGGCGAGGTCTCGATGATCTTCCGCTGCTCGTCGATCAGCTGCTTCTTCAGTACCGTCAGCTGATCCTTGTCGAACCGCTCGTCGAGCTTCTTGCCGCTGTTCGACTGCTCCGTGTACTTGATGTTGTCCTCAGCGAGCCGGCTGATCGTCTCCTTCGAATACTGGTCGTAGGCGAACTGGTCCTCGATGCTCTGCTTGAGCTTCGCGAGATCCGTCTTGTCCTTGTCGCTGAGGCCCTTCTTCGCCCTGCTCTGAATCTCCTCGGCCTGCTTGATGCGATCGAGCACGGTCTCGCGACCCTTGAAGTGCTCCCGGAGCCGCGCGAGCGTAGCGGCATCGCCGAGAGCCTCGCCGGTGAGCTTGGCTGACAGCTTGCCGAGGACGGCGTCCCGAGCCTCGCCGCCGTAGTGCTTCTTGATGAGCTCGTCGCGAACGGCGTAGCTCGAGTTGAAGTCCGTCTCCTCGGTGGCCTTGAGGGCTGCCTGGACCGTCTCCCGCGCCTTGGTATCGATCTGCTCCTTGAGGCCAAGGATCTTGGCCTTGCGCTCCTCCGCCTCCATCCCCTTGTACTTGCCTTTGCCCTCCTCGGCGCGCTTGATGTCGCGCTTGAGCTCGGCGATCTCCTTGACAGCTTGCTGCGCTTGCTCGACCGCGTCGCCACCGGTGCCACGCGTCTTGATCTTTCCGTCGTCGCCGCGCTTGTGCGCGACCTCGTCATTGGTCTTGAGCTTCGTGATCTCGCGAAGCAGCGGTTCCCACTCGCTGACCTGATTCGGAACCTCACCGACACTCTTGCCGATCTGCGCCTTGATGAGCTGGTCGGGAACGTTGCCGATGAAGTGGCTGTGCACCTCGACCCCGGCGTGGCCCTTGTCCTTCTGCTCCTGCGTCGCGTCGTGCTTGTCTCCAGCACCGCCGCTCTTGAGGGTCGACGTCTTCTTGGACTCGTCGTCCTTGGCCGCGGTCTCCTTGGACTTCTCTTCCTGGCCCTCGACCTCGCCTTGCTCGTCCTCCGTCGCCTTCGTCTTGCTGGTCGATTTTTCCTCGACTTGCTCGGGCTTCGGAACGAGCTTGCCCTCGGCGTCCGGCACGAGCTCGCGACCCTTCGAGTCGAACTTCTTCGCGCCGGTGAACGTCCCCGCCTCGCCGCGGATCTTCTTGGCCATCTCCTCGTCGAGGCCATCCGCCGAGTTCGTGATCGTCTTGTTGACGTTCTTGTTGGACTCCTTGCTCGAGCCCATGATCCCGTCGTACGCCGCATCCG
>JAEWJO010000014.1 GCA_023386455.1 Pseudomonadota bacterium
GTGTCCGCGTAGCGCGCCGCGAGCTCGCCGAGAGTGCCGCGCACGTGCTCCTCGTGGAGCTTCGTCAGCTCGCGGCCGAGGCTCGCGCGCCGATCGGTGCCGAGCGCTGCGCCGAGGTCGGCGAGCGTCGCGCCGACCCGATCGGGAGCCTCGTAGAAGACGAGCGTCGCGACCTCGTTGCGCAGCGTGCCGAACAGCTCCTGGCGCGCACCGGTCTCGCGCGGCGGAAAGCCGATGAACGTGAACCGCTGGGTCGGCAGGCCGGACGCGACGAGCGCGGCGAGCGCGGCGTTCGGGCCGGGGATGACCTCGACGCGCGCGCCGGCCTCGATCGCCGCGGCGATCGCGCGGTGGCCCGGATCGCTGATGCCGGGCATGCCGGCCTCGCTGATCACCGCGACGTCGCGACCCTGCGCGAGCGCGTCGTAGAGCTCCTCCTCGCGCTCGGCCTCGTTGCCCTCGAAGTACGAGATGAGACGGCGGACCGGGTTGACGGGGCCGAGCGCGTCGACGTGATTGAGCAGCGTCTTGGCCGAGCGCGTGTCCTCGGCCGCGATCAGGTCGGCCTCGCGGAGCACGCGCGCGGCGCGCAGCGACAGATCCTCGAGATTGCCGATCGGCGTGCCGACGATGAACAGCGTGCCGATGGCACCGTGCTCGTCAGCGATCACGTCACTCTCGCGTCAGGGCTTCGATGTCGACGGCCGTGCCCATCTCGGCCTCGAGGTACTTCTTCAGGCGATCGAGCATGCGCTTCTCGAGCTGGCGCGCGCGCTCGCGCGAGACGGAGTAGCGATCGCCGATCTCCTGCAGCGTCAGCGGATCCTCGGTCAGCCAGCGCTCGCGGAAGATCGTCTGCTCGCGACCCTGGAGCGTCTCGGCAAACTTCTCGAGCTTGCCCTTGAGCAGCTGTGCGAACTCGTTCTGCGCGACGGTGCGATCCGGACGATCCTCGTCGGACGGCAGGTAGTCGAGGCGCGTGCGCGTGCCCTCGTCGTCGCCGCCGCCCATCGGCGCATCGAGCGATGCCTCCGGCGCGGCCAGGCGCCGCTCCATCTCGATCACTTCCTTCTCGGGAACGTCGAGCTTCTCGGCGAGGAGTGCGGTCGTCGGCTGGAAGCCGAGCTGCTCGAGCTTTTCGCGCTCCTTGCGCAGGTTGAAGAACAGCTTGCGCTGCGCCTGCGTCGTGCCGATCTTCACGAGCCGCCAGTTGTTCAGGATGAACTTGAGGATGTACGCGCGAATCCAGAACGCCGCGTAGCTCGACAGCTTCACGCCGCGATACGGATCGAACTTCGACACCGCCTGGATGAGGCCGATGTTTCCCTCCTGCACGAGGTCGAGCAGGTTCTTGTGCGCGCGCCGGTACTCGTAGGCGATCTTGACGACGAGCCGCAGGTTCGCCTCGATCAGCTTGCGCGCCGCGCCGGTGTCCTGGTGCTCGACGAGCCGCACCGCGAGGGCGTGCTCCTCCTCGGGAGAGAGCAGCGGGTAACGGCGCGTCTCGCGCATGTACGCGGCGAGCGGATCGCGGCGCGCGAGCGACGCGTCACGGGCCGAGACCTTCGGCTCGGGGATGTCGACGTCGAGACCCTCGTCATCACCGCTGCTGACATCGATCGCGCCGGCATTCGCGAGATCGGCGTCGAGCCCGTCCTCGGCCTCGTCCTTGTCCTCGGACTCCTCGGAGTCCTCGGTCTCGTCGGAGGATTCCTTGCCAGCGGGCTCGCCGACGTCGATGACGTCCGCCTTCTTCTTGCGGCCGCCGCCTGATTTCTTCTGCTCGGCCATCGACTTCCCGAGCGACCATACTACATGCCACCACCACAGGCAGTCCGTTGGCAGACGTTCACTGACGCAGAAGTCGCCTGGCGTGTCGGATGTTGCACCCTATAATCGGACGATATGCGAAGCAGGTTGAACCTGGCCCTCGTGGTGGCGGCCGGGATCGCAGCGCTGGTGCTGACCGTGGTCCGCCAGTCCCCTGAGGGCGTCGTCTCGCTGGGTCTCGATACCCAGGAGGTTCGCGCCGCCCCAGGCGAGGCTGGCAACGCGCGTCATGACCTGTCGTCCCTCAGGATCTTCAATCTGGTCCTCGTGCGCATCAAGGAGCGCTACGTCGACCCCGCGCGCATCGAGCCGCGCAAGATGCTGTACGCCGCGCTCGACAGCGTCCAGTACAACATCCCCGAAGTCCTCGTCGAGCCCGACCTCGCGCGCAACAAGGTCGCGATCGCGGTCAACGACAAGCGCGAGATCTTCGAGACCGACGACGTCGACTCGCCGTGGCGCCTGTCGGCGAAGCTGAAGCGGATCTTCCGCTTCATCGAGACGAACATGAACGCCGGCACCGACCTCGCGAAGGTCGAGTACGCGGCGGTCAACGGCATGCTGTCGACGCTCGACCCGCACTCGATCCTCATGGATCCCGAGGCGGCGCGGGACATGGATGTCTCGACCTCCGGCAAGTTCGGTGGCCTCGGCATCGTGATCCGCATGGTCGACCGCAAGCTGACCGTCGTGAAGCCGATGAAGGACACGCCGGCGTCGCAGAAGGGCATCAAGGCCGGCGATCACATCGTCAAGATCAACAACGAGCTGACCGAGAACCTGACGTCGAACGAGGCGGTCGATCGCATGCGCGGCAAGCCGAACACCGGCGTCACGCTGTGGGTCGAGCGCAAGGGCACAGAAGGCCTCATGCGCTTCGACATCATCCGCGACGTCATCCGCGTCTCGCAGGTCGAGTCCAAGCTGCTCGACAAGGGCGTCGGCTACATCAAGGTCAAGCAGTTCTCCAAGGGCATCGCGTCCGACGTCGCCGAGGCGATCCGCGAGATGGGCGGCAAGGGTGCCACGTCTTGGATCCTCGACCTCCGCTACAACCCGGGTGGCCTCCTCGAGGAAGCCGTCCAGCTCTCGGATCTGTTCGTCGACTCGGGCACCGTCGTCACGACGGTCTCCGGCCGCGACCGCGAGGCGCGCCGTGCCGAGCGCGGGTTCGGCGACACGACGTCGTCGCTCGCGGTGCTCGTCAACAATGGCTCGGCCTCGGCGTCCGAGATCGTCGCGGGCGCGCTCAAGAACCTCGACCGCGCGGTCATCATCGGCACGCGCACGTTCGGCAAGGGCTCGGTCCAGGAGCTCTACGACAACGAGGACCGCAGCAAGCTCAAGCTGACGATCGCGCAGTACCTGACCCCGGGCGATCGCTCGATCCAGAACCTCGGCATCGTGCCGGACATCCAGCTCCAGCGGATGTACGTGCCCGACAAGAACGACTCGCCGACCGACTTCGTCCGCCTCCTCGCGCCGACGCACACGTACGGCGAGAAGGATCTCGATTCGCACCTCGTCTCCACCTACGCCAAGGATGGCGACAAGCCGACGTACGAGGTCCCGTTCCTCGTCGAGCGCAAGAAGCCGGCCGCCGGTGATCAGCCCGCGACCGCGCCGCCGTCCGACGACGACGAGCCCGATGACGACGAGATCGTCGAGGACTTCGAGATGCGCTTCGCGAAGGAGGTCGTCTCGAGCGTCACGGCGTCGTCGCGCCCGAAGCTGGTCTCGGCCGCCGCCAAGGTCATCCAGCGCGTCCGCGCCGACGAGGAGAAGAAGCTCGTCACCGCGCTCGGCACGATCACCGTCGACTGGTCGGCCCCGACCGCCGCGGACACCCAGCCCGCGAACCTCGAGGTCTCGATCACGACGAACGCGACCGGTCCGGTGAAGGCCGGCTCCGACCTCGCCGTGACCGCGACCGTCAAGAACACCGGCGCCGGTGCGGCGTATCGCGTCCTGCCGCGCCTCAACGCCGACGACGGCGTCTTCCAGGATGTCGAGCTGCCGATCGGCAAGGTCGGCCCCGGCGAGACCAAGACGTTCACCGCGCGGCTCAAGGTCCCGCAGGACGCGCTCGATCGCGTCGATCGCCTCACCGTCGACATGCGCGAGGCGCGCAACGCCCCGGCGCGCGTCACCGCTGCCGAGGTGAAGATCGAGGCGCTCCCGAAGCCCGTGTTTGCCTACTCGTGGCAGCTCGTCGACGACGGCAACGGTGACGGCCTCGTCCAGCGCGGCGAGAAGTACAAGCTCCAGGTCTCGGTGAAGAACACCGGCCAGGGTCCGACGCGCGAGGCGACCGTGCTCCTCCGCAACGCGACCGGCGACGGCGTGGTCCTCGCGAAGTCGCGCGCCGAGTTCAAGGACGCGATCGCGCCGGGCCAGACCAAGGAGATCGAGTTCCCGCTCTCGACCGACGCGACGCTCAAGGCCGACGAGATGGTGCTCGAGCTCGTCGCCTACGACCCCGCGCTCGACGTCCAGGCGAGCGACAAGCTTCGCTTCAAGGTCTCGCCCGGCATCAAGGGCGAGCCGTCGAAGGGTGAGGTCACGACGAAGCAGGCGATCGCGATTCGCGCGGGCGCCTCGGATGACTCGTCGATCGTCGGCAGTGCCGCGAAGGGCGCGTCGTACTCGGTGCTCGGCCTCTTCGGCCCGTATGCGAAGATCAAGCTGAACCAGGGCGGCAGCAAGGTCGGCTTCATCCCGCAGGCCGCGCTCGCGCAGGGCGGCTCGGGCTCCGGCTCGTACACGCCGTACTGGAACTCGACGCCGCCGACGATCGCGCTCGCGACGAGGGACCTCGAGACCACCGGCGAGAGCTACAAGCTCCAGGGCACGATCAGCGACGAGACCAAGGTCGAGGACGTCTACATCTTCGTCGATAACCGCGGCGCCAAGATCGACAACCGCAAGGTCTTCTATCGCTCGAACCGCGGCGGCAAGGACAAGAAGAGCCTCGAGTTCGCCACCGATCTTCCGCTCTGGCCGGGCTCGAACATGGTGACGATCGTCGCGCGCGAGAACTCCGACGTGCGCTCCGTGAAGACCCTGTTCGTCTATCGCGACCCGCCGCGCACCGCGCAGTCGGGCGGCGCGAGCACCACGTCGGCGTCGACGCCCTGAGCGTCGTGAAGTCGCTGGTCCTGATCGCCGTCCTCGTCGCCGCATGCGGCAAGGACCGCGATCCGCCCGCCGCGCGCCCCGCGCCGGACGAGGAGATCGCGGTGCCCGGCGGCAAGGTCGCCCCGATCGCGCCGATCCGCGGCGACAACCCGGCGTTTCACCTCTACCCCGACGAGGGAACGCTGACGATCGCGCGCGCCGAGGCGGCCGCGGGCACGCCCGCGATCGCGACGGTCGAGGTTCGCCCGGCCGCGGGCTTTCACGTCTCGACCGACTTCAACATCAAGCTCGCGCTGACGCCGCCGCCCGGCGTCACGCTCGACAAGCCGGTGCTGACCGCCGGCGGCCGGCGCAAGCTCCAGGGGGACGCGCAGGCGCTCTCCGAGAAGCAGCTCGTGTTCGCGGTGCGCGCGACCGCGGCGAGCCCGGGCACGTACGAGATCACGGGACGCTTCGACTTCGGCGTGTGCGAGGGCGTCGCGTGCCACATGAAGAACCAGCCGATCACGATCGTCGTGGCCGCGAAGTAGTCGCGCAACTCCGCTGGATGCGTGAGGCGTGATCGATCTCTCGTCGATTCTCACGCGATCCTGATTTCCGCGTGCCCACATGCACGGCGACGTCGGAGCGGCAGTAGATCGCGCGATCGCTCGGGAAACTCGGACGCGTCCGATGTCGGCGCGCGCGGCACAGTACGCGCCACGCCGAAACTGCGATGCACACTACGGAGACGCGCGCGAAGGCTCGCGACAATGGCGGGATGCGAGCTTTCTTCGTTCTCCTGGTACTGGGTGCGGTGGGTTGCGCGACGTCCTACGTGGTCGTGCCCGACACCGAGTGGAAGACGGTGCCGCTGGCCGAGCGCGCGCAGCTCGACAAGGAACACGCGGCCGAGGTGGCGCGCGCCGATGCCGAGCGCGATGCGGCGCGGATCGCGCTGACGAAGGCGAGGGCAGAGGCCGCGCCGAGGCTCGTCGTGGCCGCGCAGGTGACCGCGGCGAGCGGCGACGAGTGGGCGACCGCGATGCAGGCCTACGACCAGCAGAAGCGAGTGGCGGTCGCGACCGTCAACGCGGCGACCGCCGAGTGGCAGGCGGCGCGGATCGCGTTCCACGAGCGCCGCGTCGAGCTCGCGGACGCGAACGCGCGTGTCCTCGCCAGCTCGTTCGAGGTGACGCGGGCAACGGCGGTCGACCGCCACCGCCTCGGGTTCGACACGTACGACGCGGCGGAGTTCCGCGGCCAGCTCGCGCAGACGCAGGAGAGCTGGTACCAGGCGGAGACGCGCGCGACGGCGGCACGGCAGGCGCTCGTGGCGGCGAGCGCGAAGCTCGCGGCGGCGAAGGACGCGTACGCGTCGCTCGTGCGCGGCGGTCCGAACGCGCCGACCTCGGACGATCGGGCGATGCAGCTCGCGACCTGGAAGCAGCAGCCGCTGCGCGATCGCGCGTCGTGGCGCGAGCGGAACCGCGGTTCGGGGCGCTACCTGACGCTCGGCAACCGGGTCGCGCGCAAGTAGCGCGTCACGGGCCCGCGGTCGGCTGCTTCACGATCTTCAGCTCCTTCTCGATCTTCGGCGTCATGTGGATCTCGTTCTTGTCGTCGACCCACACGACCTCGAAGTCGGAGAGCTTGTACTTCTCGATCAGCTTCAGGCCTTCCTTCCAGCCGTAGATGAACATGACCTTGCTCCACGCGTCGGCGGTGAACGCGTCGGCCGCGCGGATGGTCACCGAGCGCGAGGCGTGCGCGGGGAAGCCGTTGCGAGGATCGAGGATGTGGTGGTAGCGGATGCCTTCCTTGACGAAGCCGCGCTCGTAGTCGCCGCTCGTCGAGAACGAGTGGTTCTCGATCGGCATGCCCGCGAACAGGTCGGTGCCGCGCGGATCGCGGATGCCGACGACCCACGGTTCGGTGCCCTTCTTGCCGGAGACGTACATGTCTCCGCCGGCCTGCAGCATGAAGTCGTCGAAGCCGGCCTTGTGGAGCAGCGCGACGCACTTGTCGACGGCGTAGCCCTTCGCGATGCCGCCGAGCGTGATCGACATGCCCTTGCGCTTCAAGAAGACGGTCTTCTTCTTCTTGTCGAGGACGATGTCCTTGTAGCCGATCAGCTTCAGGCGCTTCGTGACCTCGGCGGGCTCGGGCAGCGTGCCGTCCATGTCCTCGTCGAACTTCCACAGGCCCTTGAACGCGCCGACCGAGATGTCGAACACGCCGCTCGACTTCTTCGCGATGTCCTGCGCGCGCTCGATCACGGCGAACGTCTCAGCCGACACCGCGACGGCGGACTTGCCGGCTGCCGCGTTGATCTTCGAGATCTCGGACGTCTCGGTCCACGTCGTCATCTCGGCATCGAGCCGCTTCATCTCGGCGAACACGGACTCGGCGGCCTTCGCGGCGTCGGCTTCCTTGTCCGTCCAGAACCAGACGGTGACGTAGGTGCCCATCGCCTTGCCGCTGTAGGACAGCTTGGCCGGCGCGGCCGCCGTGGCCGCGGCCATCGCGCACACGAGGACGAGCGCGGCGAGCGCACGCGAGGTGAAGCGCATTGCTAGGCGATCCAGTGAATCACGCGCAGCACGATCAGCAGGCCGCCGACCGCGAGCGAGACGAGGACGGCGCCGACCGACAGCGCGAGCGTGCCCTGCGTCTCTTGCTGGATGCCCTTCCACATGCCGAAGCACGCCGGCACCGCGCCGAGCGCCGCGATCACGCCGCCCGCGATCGAGCCATGCGTGAGGCCCTGGATGGCGGCGATCACGAGGCCGAGAACGACCATCCCGAACGCGGCGAGCGCAGGTGTCTTCGAGTCAGGCACGGGATTCCCCATGCCGCCGAACGTAGCATCGAGCCTGGCTGGGTGCTCAGCTTTCCGAATACATGCGCAGCTGCTCGCGCATGATGTCGTCGGTCAGCGCTTTCTGGGCGGGCTCGAGCAGGCAGTCGGCGAGGACGAGGATCATGTCCTCGACCTTTCGATCCGCGACGAGCTTTGCCAGAAGGGTCTTCGCATCGCGGCTGTCGTCACCGGCCAGTAGTTCCCTCACCTTCGCCACCGACAGATCACCCTGGAAGTCGATCATCAAGTTTTGTCGGAGGTACTCGATCAGGCGGTTCACGTTTGTCGAGATAACGCACCGAGGCGTTGGGATCAACGCAACGCGCGTTGGATCGTCTTGCACGACTCGACGAAGTGCCCGACGATGGTGAGGCGATGGCCCGCGTTCTGCTAACGGGATTTTGTGCAGTGCCCGGGCCGAGGCGCGCTGGAGTCCAGCTCAGGCACGTCATCCGCTCGCTTACGCCGTTTCACAGCGTCGATCTCCTGGTCGTGCGTGAGGGCGAGCAGGGATACGTTGAACGCCAAGGATCTGTCCGGGTGCTGCGCGTGCCCACGCACGAGGCGGATCTGAGGTCGCAGATCCAGTCGTTCCAGCGGGCGCTGAAGCGCCAGCTCGATGGCGCGGATTACGACGTCGTGCACTGCCGCGACAGCTGGAGCTGCATGCCGGTGCTCGAGGCCCGAAGCCGGCTCGGCTACGCGGTGGTCTACGACCTGACGCGATCGCCCGCGGGCGAGAGCGCCCCCGACCCCGAGCTCGAGGCGCAGTACGGCCGCGACGAGGAGGCGTGCATCCTCGCGGCCGATCTCGTGCTCGCGCCGACGCCCGCGGCGGTGAAGTCGCTGCAGGGCCGCGGCAAGCCGGAGCGCGTGATGCTGTCGCCGCCCGGCGTCGACGTCGATCGCTTCGACTGGGACGAGGCGACCCGGAGCGGACCGCCGCGCATCCTCTATACGGGCTCGATCGATCCCGGGCGCGGCGTGCGCGTGCTGATCCGCGCGATGGCCGCGATCGTCCGCGAGGTCGACGCGCGCCTGATCATCGCCGGTCCCGTCGTGACGCCGAAGTTCGACGCGGCCCTGCGCGACGGCATCCGCGAGCTTGGCCTGACCGACAAGGTCGAGATCCTCGGTGCGGTCGATCACGATCAGCTGCCGGCGCTGATCGCGACCGCGACGGTGTGCGTGGTCCCCGCTGCGAGCGATCTGACGCCGAATCCGACGGTCGTCTATCCGACGAAGCTCCTCGAGTACATGGCGTGCAAGCGCGCGATCGTCGCGCCGAAGCGCGAGACCGTGCAGCTCGTCGTCGACAACGCGCGCGAGGCGCTGCTGTTCGAGCCCGGCGATCCGATCGATCTCGCGCGCAAGGTGCTGCGCCTCATCGGCGAGCCGCTGCTGCGCGATCGGCTCGCCGCCGCCGGCTACGAGCGCGTGCGCCGCGACTTCACGGCGAGCGCCGCACGCCGCGCGCTGCGCGCCGCGTACGCGGTGGTCGCGGAGCGCTTCGCCGAGCAGTTCTCCGACGAGGACGACGACGAGTCGCCGAAGGTCGAGATGCTCGCGGACGACGACTTCGAGGCGACCGTGTTCGAGGAAGCGCCGGTCGTGCCGCACGTCGACACCGCGCTGAACGAGATCGAGGCACTCGAGTCGATCTCGAAGGACAACACGAGCTCGGAGTCCGTCGCCGCGCCGCCGCCGCCCGCCGACGAGACGATGGAGCGCGTGCCGGTCGCGCCGCCGCCGCTGCCGGTCCTGCCGCCGATCCCGCCGCGCGCGAAGCCGCCGAGCATCAAGCCGGCGGACCGCGCGACCTCCGAGGGCGAGACCCGGACGACGACGGCGGCCGGCCCGCGCAAGACCGAGCTGTCGCTGCCGCCGTTCCCGGCCGACGAGGCCTGGACCCGCTCGGAGCTGACCGCGCCGGCCGGGGCAGGGCCCGACGACTGGGTCGTGACGAACGTGGCGCAAGCCGTGCGCGAGCTCGAAGAAGAAGCGTCAGGGGAGACGGCCGCCGGCGTCGACGACGGAACGCCGGTCGAGGGCACCGCGTCGCCGATGGGCGGCGTGTCGCTGTCGTCGGAGAACTCGTTCGTCGCGGGCGAGATCGACGTGCCGACGCCGGCGCCCGAGAAGGCCGCCGTCGAGTTCACCGCCGCGAGCCGCCTGCTGGGCAATGCGGAACCGGCCGATCCCGACACCGGCAGCCGGACGCCACCGCTCGAACGCCGGTCGTAGCTCACGCCGCAGCGCGACACGGTGACGGCGCCGTAGTAGTTTCGGGCATTCCCGTCGTCGCTCTGGTCAACCTGCTGTTCGGGATCGGCTTCGCGCTGGTGGCGCGCGATCGACTCAAAGCCGACGGCCCCTTTGCGTCCCCAGCATTCCCGCTGGTCGCGCTCCATGCGGCGGCGGTCGTCGCGCCGGTCGCGCTCTACTTCTATGCGGTGCATCCGGCGTGGGCGTGGATGTACTGGGTCGATCCCGCGAAGCTCGCCGGCGTCTTCGTGCTGCCGCTGATGGTCGGCCACGCCGCGCTCGTGATCGGCGGCTGGTACGCCTCGGCGCTCCTGATCCGCAAGGGCCTCCAGGGCGCGCTCCTCTATGTCGCCGGCGCGATCGCGCTGTTCCTCCTGATCCTCATCGCGGTCGGGATCGGCCGGCTGACGACGGCGGCCGACTATCCCGGGTATGCCGCCCACAAGGGCGTCTCGCTCCTCAAGGTGCGGCTCGGCTGGGCATTCGTCATCTCGCTCCTCGCGCTGTTCGGCTCGGCCATCTACGTGGCGATCGAGCTCGGACGCGACGGACGTCGCGTGCGGTCGCGATGAGATGTGCGTTCGGGCTATGATTGGGTCGATGCGAACCTGGGTGCTCGCGCTGGCCGTCATGGCGTGTGGCTGCGGACCCATCGCGTACATCAACCAGGTCACGCGCGACGCGTCGACGAAGGTCGATCGCGCACGCACGCTCGGCGCCGACAAGTACAGCCCGTACTGGTGGACGCGCGCGACCCAGTACCTGCGGATGTCGCGCGAGGTTGCCGCGCACGCCGACTTCCAGGGCGCGAACCGGTTCGGCCGGCTCGCCTCGGAGGCGGCGGAGAAGGCCGCCACGGAGGCCGAGGTCGCGGCGAAGGACCCATCGAAGCAGCCGGTGAACCCGGCGGAGGTCGCGCCGGCCAAGGACAGCGACGCGACGGCCCCGGCGAAGGACGAATGACGCGCTCCCTCCTGCTCCTCCTCGCACTCGCATGTGCTTCATGCGCCGGCCAGGCCGTGCGCACGCAGACGTCGACCACCGACGGCCTCATCATCACGGCGCGCGAGAACGGCGCCCAGCGCTGCGCACCGATCGAGCTCGCGATGGCGGAGTCGAACAACGACTTCGCGCAGCACGCGCTCGACGAGGGCAACTTCTACGACGCCAAGCGCACCGCCGCGATCGCGGAGACCAACGCGAAGCTCGCGATCGAGAAGTCGCCGAAGGACAAGTGCACCGATCAGCCGAAGCTGCCGCCGAAGCCCAAGGATCGCGACGGCGACGGCATCCTCGATCCCGACGACAAGTGTCCGGACGACCCCGAGGACTTCGACAAGTTCGAGGACGAAGACGGCTGCCCGGATCTCGACAACGACGCCGACGGTATCCGCGACAAGGACGACAAGTGTCCGGACGATCCCGAGGACATGGACAAGTTCGAGGACACCGACGGCTGTCCCGAGCTCGATAACGATCAGGACGGGCTCGCCGACACGGTCGACCAGTGCCCGAACGAGGCCGAGGACAAGGACGGCTTCGAGGACGACGACGGCTGCCCCGATCCCGACAACGACAACGACACGTTCCTCGACAAGGACGACCAGTGTCCGCTCGAGTTCGGCGTCGCCCCCGACGGCTGCCCGAAGAAGTACGTCAACGTCGTCGTGACGAAGACGAAGATCGAGATCAAGCAGACGATCTTCTTCGAGTTCAACAAGGCGACGATCAAGAGCGTCTCGTTCAACCTCCTGAACGAGGTCGCGCAGGCGCTCGTCGACAACCCGACGATCAAGGTCGAGATCCAGGGCCACACCGACTCGGTCGGCAACGACAAGTTCAACCTGAAGCTCAGCCAGAAACGCGCCGAGTCCGTGAAGACCTACCTCATCAAGCGGGGCATCGACAGCAGCCGCATGGACCCGAAGGGCTACGGCGAGAACGTACCGATCGCCGATAACAGGACTGCGGACGGCAGGTCTCAGAACCGTCGAGTCGAGTTCGTCATCACCGAGCGCTAGGGTCATCCACCGACGAGGACCTCCCGTACGGGGAGGCCCGGGGGTGAATTCGTCGGTCCCGGCCGGGGGTTAGGTTCCCCGACGAAAGAACCGCTCCCCGCGGCGATTCTTTGTTATTACAGCGGACATGAGGGTACGCAGTCTGTTCGCGCTCGTCGCGATCATGGTCGGCTTGCTTGGACTCGGCGGGATTCGCATCGCGGATGCGAGTCCGAAGAGTGACATCCAGGCCAAGATCAAGGAGGCGATGGAGAACTACGACCTGATGGACTACGACGCTGCTCGTAAGCTCCTCAATCAGGCGCTCGCGATCGCGAAGAAGAACAAGCTCGACAAGGATCCCGCGACGGCCAAGGCGTACCTCTCGCTCGGCATCGTCTCGTTCGCGAACCAGGATCAGGACGCCGCGAAGCTGTCGTTCCTCTCGGCCATCCAGATCGATTCGAAGATCCAGATCGACGCCGCGTACAAGTCGGCCGAGATGAGCAAGCTCCTCGAGGCGACGCGCACCGAGGCGACCGGTGGTGGTGGCGGCGGCGAGCCCGAGCCTGCAGGCCCGGTCGACACCGGCATCGACTGCGCGACGGTGCAGGGCCTCCAGCACACGATCATCGACACCGCGAAGACCGGCGGACCGATCGCGATCGAGGCGCTCGTCGCGCCCGACGTCACGCAGACGAAGGTCTCGGTGATGTACCGCCCCGAGGGTGCGACCGAGTTCACGGAGGTGAAGCTCAAGAAGGAAGGTGACTGCAAGTACACCGGCCAGATCCCGACCTCGGCGATCAAGGGCTCGCTGATGCACTACTACGTCGCCGCGTACAACGAGGTCGGCAAGCCGAGCGCGTCGAAGGGCTCGTCGGGCTCGCCGAACATCATCGAGATCACGGCCGGCACCGGCGGTGTCGGCGGCAGTGACAACGAGGATCCGATCGGCGGCGGCGGCGGCGGTGGTGGCGCGACCGGTGGCGGCGGCAGCGTGTCGTCAGGCGTCACCGTCGAGGGCCCCAAGCGCGCGCACGTGCTGATCGCGGTCACCGGCGGTGGCGGCACCGGCTACGTCACCGGCGAGACCGAGGGTATGAACGCGGTCAAGAACTGCTGCTTCGGCAAGCTCATCGGCGTCGTGACGCCGGAGCTCGGCTACTTCGTCAGCCCGCAGCTCTCGATCAGCCTGGCCGCGCGCATCGGGCTGCCCGTCGGCGCCAACGTCGAGGGCCACGCGACCGCCGCGCCCAGCGGCCTGGTCCGCGTCCGCTACGGCCTCTCGCCGACCGGCTACGGTCTCCGCGTGATGGGGCAGGCCGGCGCGGGCTTCCTCCGCAACACGATCACGCTCGATGATCCGATGTCGCCCGACATGGACACCGACATCGTCGCGCAGGGCCCGCTGCTCGTCGGCGGCGGCGTCGGCTTCACGCGCAAGCTCGGCGGCTCGGTCGCGTTCGTGGCGGACCTCTCGCTGCTCGGCGCGATCGCGGTCGTCGACTCGATGGGTGCCGCGCCGAAGCTCAACAACGGCTTCGGCATCGATCTCTCGATCGGCCTGCAGCTCGGCCTCTAGGCCGCTCGTCGCCGCTCAGCTCAGCAGCGAGCGAAGCGGGTGGAGGACGATGAAGACCTCGCCCGCGGTGACCTCGGCCTTCTGCGGCGCGGGCGTCAGCACGATCGCGGCCTCGATCACGCGATCGCCACCCTCGTTGAGGTAGACGACGCGCTTGATCGGACGGCGCGTCGTCGCGACCTCCTCGAGGTCTTCGAACAGGGTCGAGTAGACCTCGGGCAGCGCCGAGTCGCGCAGCTGCAGGCCACCGGCGCCGCCGGCGACGCCGAGGAACTGCATCATCGCGTCGTTCGCGACGCGGACCTTGCCACTGCGATCGACCGACGCCATCGGGATCGAGACCGAGTTGAACACCTCGGCCGACGCCTTCGCGCGGTGGTCGTGCTCGCGGCGCTCGCGCGCGGCATCGGGAGCGAGCGCGCGGCGGCGGCCGCCATCCATGCCGAGCATCTGCATCAGCGTGCGCAGCTCGTACATGAACGTGCCGACGTCGGGGTGACGATCGGCCGGATCCTTCGCGGTCGCGCGCGCGATGATGTGATCGGCGCGCTCGTCGAGCGGCTCGCCCTCGACGATCAGCGACGGCGGCGGGATCTTCGCGGTCTTGTGCTGCTTGAACACGTCCTTCGTCGAGCCGACGAACGGCAGCTTGCCGGTGAGCAGCTCCCAGAACACGATGCCGAGCGCGTAGATGTCGCTCGCTTGCGAGGCCGGTGCGCCGTCGATGCGCTCGGGCGCGAGGTACTCGGGCGTGCCGTCGACGCCCTCGGTGCGGCCGAGGTCGGCGCGCGACAGGCCGAAGTCGAGCAGCTTGATCACGCGGCGCTGCGCGGCGGTGCGGACGATGAAGATGTTCTCGGTCTTGATGTCGCCGTGGAGGATCTGCCGGCTGTGGATGAAGCGCGCCGCATCGGAGACCTGCCACATCACGTCGCACGCGACCTTCGGCGCGAACGCGCCGCTGTGGCGGAGGCGAGCGTGCACGGTCTGGCCCTCGAGCAGCTCCATGACCATGAACAAGCCGCTGTGCTCGTCCTGACCGAAGTCGACGATCGAGCAGATGTTGTCGTGCGTGAGCGCCGAGGCGAGGCGCGCCTCGCGATAGAACAGCTCTCGGATCTTCGCGCTCGTCGAGATCGCGCTCTTGATCACCTTGAGCGCGAACGGCTTGCCGAGCGCCGAGTGACGGACCTTGAGCACGCGGCCCATGCCGCCGCGGCCGAGCTGGCCCTCGACGATGTAGCGGCCGCCGATCATGTCACCGGCCTTCGCACCCCGCACGCGGCCCGCGGGCGTGATGCGCTCGGCCTCCTCGACGGCGGGTGCGAACGAGCCCACCGCGGAGATGGGCGCCGCCGGCGGATCGGGCAAGCGGTCGTACTCGTCGCTGTCGATGTCGGGATGGACGAAGCTCTTCGTCGGCTCCATCTCCGCGACGAAGCTCTTCGTGGACAGCATCGAACGCGTGACCGAAGGCAGCAGGGTCTCGCGGCCCTCCCGTTCCTCCGGCTCGCCGACATCGAGATCCAGGTCCGACGGGGACGCCATCACCCTCATGGTACCGAAAAACGGGCTATATGGTGCGCATGGACGACGCCACCTTCGACAAGGCTGCACGGGAGGAGCTACACGCCCTCGAGGACGCGTTCTCCGACATCGATCCCGACGAGATCGAGGTCTCGACCAGCGATGGCGTGTTGCGCCTCGATCTGAAGGACGGGACCCGGATCGTGATCAACTCACACCGCGCCGCCCGGCAGATCTGGATGGCGGCAATCGCGTCGGCCTGGCACTTCGATCCCGTCGACGGAGGCGCCTGGCGGTCCGGCAAATCGGGAGAGGAGCTGCGACCGACGCTGATCCGCGTCGTGAAGGAGCGGATCGGACTCGAGCTACGTCTGTAGATCCGCTCGGAATCCGCGTTGTCGTGTACGATTCTCAGCCTATGGCGGAGTCCCAGATTCTAAGCGTCATCAGGGTGTGGGCGGCCGTCGCATGGGCAGATGGCGTACTCGCGGAGTCGGAGGCCGAGGGCCTTCGCCGCCTGGTCCGCGCCGCCGAGCTGACGACCGAGGAGCGCGCCGCCGCGCTGGGCTTCCTGGATGCCAGGATCGGCTTGCCCGACCTGTACTTGAACAACCTGAATCCGGACGCCCGGCGTGGCATCTATCGCGCGGCCTGCCGGATGGCGCTCGTCGACCACGTGTTCGCGAGCGCCGAGCGAAAGATGCTCGACCGCCTCCAGACGCTGCTGGCAGTTCCGCCCGAGATCGCGAAGGAGATCGAGGCGGACGTGCCCGGGATGGAGATCTAGGTCCGACCTGCGCAATTCGCGCATCCCGGTATGCAGCGGTACAGTTCGACCATGCAGCGCCGTCACTCGATTCGCCATCTGGCCTGGCGAGGAGGGGTCGCGGCCGTCTCCCACGCGATGATGTTCAGCGGGCTGTACCCGTTCTTGCCACACGCGCTCCGGGTCGTGCAGCGAAGGAACGTCGGAACGGTTCGCACCGCACTCGCCGAGTGGGGGATGGCGATGGCGGTCTCGGGCCTGCGACCGGCTGGCTTCTTGCCGCTTCCGGGCGCGCGCCAGCAGGGACCGCGCCCGGTGATCGTGATCCACGGCTACGCGATGAACCGGGCTAACTTTGTCCCGCTCGCGTTCCGGCTCGCGCGCGCCGGCCTCGGGCCGATCCTCGGCTTCGAGTACTGGACGCTCGGCCGCACCGCCGCCGCGGCGCGCCAGCTCGCGTGGTTCGTCGAGCACGTCCAGCAGATGACCGGCTCGCCGCAGGTCGACATCGTCGGCCACTCGATGGGCGGCGTCGTCGGCCGCTACTACGTGCAGCTGCTCGGCGGCGACGGCGGCGTCGCGAACCTCGTCACGATTGGCTCGCCGCACCTCGGCACCGACGTCTCCGAGCTCGGCATCGGTCATCCGGGTCGCGAGCTCTTGATCGGCTCGAACCTCGTGCAGCGGCTCACCGCCGCACCGCCGCCGCGCGACACGCGCCTGCTCATGATCCTCTCGCACGCCGACGCGCTCGTGCCGGCGCAGGGTCAGCTCGCGCTCGAGATTCCGCGCGCCGAGCGCATCGTCTACGACGACCTCGGCCACGTCGCGCTGCTCGGTAGCCGGCGCGTCGCGCGCGACATCATCAAGCGGCTGAAGTAGTCGCCGCGACATCGTGCGTCGCGAGGGCCGCTGCAGCGGCCGCGGAGAGCCCGGCGTTGTCCTTCTCGAGCTGGGTCAGCCCGTCGATCAGCTTCGCGAGGTCGACGCGCAGGCGATCGCGGGCGCGCGACAGCGGCGCGAGGATGATGCCCTCGCGCACGACCGCCTCTCGCTCGGCGATGAGCGCGGCATCGAGCCAGTCGGCCTGGCGACCGATCGCCGCCATCAGCTCGGCGTACAGCGCCTGCTCGATCACGGACGCGAGCTTGGGCTCGGTATCGAGGATCTCGGCGCTGGCGACCTCGACGAGGTGCGCGATGCGCGCCTGTGCCTTGCCGTGGACGTCGACGCGCTTGGTCTCGAACGACTTGAACAGGCCGCCGAGCCAGCCCTTCGCGACCTTCTTCGCGGTCGCGGCCGTCAGCGACGGCAGCATCTCGATCGGCGCGAGGTGCGGCGCGCTGCGTGCGCCGGGCTCGTCGAGGCCGTGCGGCTTCAGGCTCGCGAGCAGCTCGGGCAGGATGTCCTGCACGCTGCCGACGGCGCCGCTCATCGCGAGCCGGCGCACCTCCTCGGCGATGCGGCGCGCGTCGAGCTGCTCGGAGCTCTCGATACGCGACACCGCATTCTTCAGGTCGTCGTTCGTCTTCGCGACGCTGATCGCGAACAGCCACTCGTCGCCGAGCCGGGCGAGCTCGCCGCCGAGGTGCGCGCGCGCGTGCTCGATCACCGCGTGCACCGACTGCGCGATCTGCGGGCGTACCTTCGCGAGCTCCGCGCGTGCGAACTCCTCGGGCGCGAGGATCTGCATCGCCTCGAGGCGCTCGATGCGGATGCGGAACGCCTCCTCGGTGTCGTTGACCTCGTCGTCGATCGCGACGACCGGTGGGCCGAGCTCCTCGCGCGCGCGCTTCGCGATCACGAGCGTACGGGCGCGGCCGAGCAGCATCGGCAGCACGGCGACGACCTCGCTGACCTTGCCGATCGGCAGCGCGTTGCCGTCGGCATCGACCGGTGCGTGGAACTTGTTGTCCTCGACGAGGAAGATCGCGTCGACCTGCTCGGTGCGCTGCGACGTCCGCGTCAGCTCGATCATCTCGACGCCGAGCGGCATCGGTCCGTCACCGAGCTCGAGCAGCACCTCGCGCACGCTGCCGCCGAGCGTCGGCGCCGAGGCGAGCGCGCGCAGCGACTCGAAGAACCGGCCGCGCTCGATCCGGATCCGCTCCGCCATGTTGAGGACATCGTCCTCTGCGACCTTCAGCGCCTCGCTCGACTGGTCGAACGCGAGCTCGGTGAACTTGCGGTCGGCGAGCATCCGGCGATGGCGGCGCGTCAACAGCCACCAGATCGGCCACAGCCAGATCATGAGGCCGCGCGGCCGAGCCCGCGCCATTCGCGGCAGCGTCCGCTCGATGCGCTCGAGCGCGAGCTTGCGGTCGGCGACCTCGGCGCGGGCGGCCGTCGCGCGCATGCGCAGGACGTCGTCGTCGGTCTGCTCGGGCGGCAGCACGTGCGCCTCGGTCGTGCCGTCGTCGCGCATCGCCTCGAACCGCGTGGCCTTGCCGCGCCGGATCCGCAGCGCCGCGCTGCCGACCGGCCGCGACTCGGGATCGAGCACCTTGCGGTTCAGCAGGTAGTTGAAGAGCTCGGTCCGCGCCGGCACGGCACCGCCGATCGCGACCGAGAGCGGCGCGCGCACCCATGCACGGTCGACCTCGGCCGCACGACCCTTCACCGGGTCGCCGAACCCCGGCACCTTGGCCAGACGTTCGAGTGCGCCCTGCGCGAGCTCGACGAGGGGATGTTGCGGCGTCACGTCGCGTGGTTGCTCACTTCACGGTGATGGAGACATCGACCGCCTGACCGTCGCGTGGCTTACCGGCGCACACGACGCCCGTGAGCTCGATGTGTGCGGTGAACGTGCCGGCCTGGGTCGGGACGCCGCCGATCACGCCATCCTCGAGGTGCATGCCGGGCGGCAGCTCGCCGGACGTCACCTTCGCGCCGCTCGTCGTCCAGCGCGCCTCGCGGCCGTTCTCGTAGTTGCAGCGGCCCTCGGGCTTCGCGTTGTAGCGCTGCCCGACCTTCGCGGGCGTGCTCGCGTCCGGGTAGCTGATCGAGAACGCGGCCTCGCCGCCTTCCTCGCCACCCGCGGCGCCCCGGTGATGGCACCCGACCGACACCGCAACGAGCGCGCAGAGCACGCGAGATACGAGGACCCGACCCACGCGCCGATCTTACGCGCGTGCGAACAGCGTCGCCATCGTTGCGCGTTCGATCGTGACATCGACGAAACCGCCGATTACACCGACTCCAGTGGGCAAAATGACGCTTTTGAAGCCGTCCGTGCGGCCGATCAGCTGGCGAGGGTCGCGCTTGGACGGACCGGTCACGAGGACCCTCTCGTCGCGGCCGACATGGGCGGCGAACACCTCGGCGGAGATGCGCTCCTGGAGCGCCACGATCTCGCCGAGCCTGCGCCGCTTCACGTCGGCCGGCACGTCATCGGCGAGCTTCTTCGCGGCGAACGTGAGGTCGCGCTCCGAGTAGGCGAACATGAACGCGCTGTCGAACCGGATCTCGCGCATCAGCTCGAGCGTCGCCTGGTGGTCCTCCTCGGTCTCGCCCGAGAAGCCGGTCAGGATGTCCGTCGACAGCGCGATGGTCGGCATCGCGGCGCGCAGGTTCGCGACGATCGTCTTGTAGTCCTCGACGGTGTAGCCGCGGCGCATGCGCTCGAGCACGGTGTTCGAGCCCGACTGCACCGGCAGGTGGACGTACTTGCAGACCTTCGACTCCTCGGCGATCGCGGCGATCACGTCCGGCGTGAAGTCGACGGGGTAGGGCGACGTGAAGCGAATGCGCTCGAGTCCGTCGATCGTCGCGACCGCGCGGAGCAGCTGCGCGAACGTGACCTCGCCATCCTCGCTCGGCCACACGTACGAGTTGACCGTCTGGCCGAGCAGCGTCACCTCGCGATAGCCGGCGTCGACGAGCTCGCGCACCTGGCGCAGGATCTCGCGCGGCGCGGCACCGCGCTCTCGGCCGCGCGTGAAAGGCACGACGCAGAACGTGCAGAACTTGTCGCAGCCGCGCTGGATCGTGACGAAGCCAGACACGCCGTCGCCGCCGATCGCACCCGACAGGCCATCGTAGGTCTCCGCCTTGTCGAGCTTCACGTCGACGAGCGGTGCGCCGACCGCGCGCGCCTGCGGCTCTGTATTCCGGGCGCGCGCGCTCGCGAGCAGCTCCGGCATGCGCCGGTAGCTGTCGGGGCCGGCGATCACGTCGACCGCGGGCGCGCGATCGGCGAGGTTCTCCTTGAGGTGCTCGACCATGCAGCCGACGATCGCGAGCACGGCGCCCGGCTTCTTGCGCTTCAGCGCCCCGAGCTCGGCGGCGCGCGCGATCACGCGCTCCTCCGCCTTCTCGCGGACCGCGCACGTGTTCACGAGGATCACGTCCGCCTCGTCGGCGCGCTTGGCCTGGGCGTAGCCGGCGTCCGCGAGCACGCTGCCGATGAGGTCGCTGTCGGCGACGTTCATCTGCCAACCGTACGTCTCGACGAACACGCGCGGCGCGTCGGCCGCGGGCGCCGGACGTGCCGCCTTCGGGGCGGGCTCGCGCTTGCCGATCGAGACCAGACGTTCCGACATGGAACGGTGGAATTACCAGGACTTCGCGGCCCCGTCCAGCTCAATGCTCGTCGGGAACCATCGTCTCGTGCAGCTCGAGCACCTCGGGTTCTGCCTGGTACGGCGCAAACGCCTGCTTCGACGAGCGCTTCGCATGCAGCGCCGCGATCTCGGCCGCCGTGTACGCGCTCGGGCTGCCATCGGGCAGGTGCGTGCGGATGAAGCCGAGCACGAGCGCGCGGACGCGCTGGCCGGCCTGGCCCTCGGCGTCGTCACCCTCGCTGCACTCGTCCCACAGCTCGAACAGCGCCTCCTTCTTCTCCGCGAGCGACAGCGACTCGATGCGTGCGAGGTTGCGCCTCGCGATCTCGCCCGCGCGCGCGAGCTGCTGGGTCTTGAACCTCGTGCCCATCGCGACGCGCTCGTCGCGCGTGTCGTCGAGCAGCTTCAGCTTTCGCGACGAGTACGGATCGCCGATGAGCTTGCGATGCAGGTACGACGTGATGTCCAGCTTGCCGGCGAGGATCGAGCCACCGGTCTTCGCCTGCTCGCGCGTGTACTTCTCCTGCTTCGGCGCCGACGGATCATCGCACCAGACGTCACCCCAGTGGTCACACGCGCCGGGCACGGCGAGGACCACGCGCGAGACGTCCGCCTTCCTGCCGAACTTCTTGTACGCGTCGGGATCCCGGTACCAGTCGGTGAGCAGCTGCCCGAGATCCTTCCGCATGCCCTCGACGTCGAGGTGTGGGATCGGGAGCGCCAGCTTGATCTCGATGTCGGGCTTGTCGGCGAACGTCACGCTGCCGTCCTGCTCGACGCTCATCGTCGTCACCGCGTCGTCGCTGATCGCTCGTCCACCGGGCGCGCTCTTCAGCTTCCCGCTGACCTTCGGCTCGACGGGCAGCGGTCGACTGGTCGCGACGATCCGCTCGCCCGTGCCGGGTGCGAGTCCGAGGTCCGGCCCTCGCATGCTCATCATCCCTTGCCCTTGCCCTTGCCCTTGCCCGTGCCCGTGCCCGTGCCCCTCCCCGTGCCCGTCTGGTTCTGCCGCCGCGGGCGCAGCGGTGGCGGCGATGTTCGCGCGGCCGCGGTTGCCGGCCGTGGCGATCGTCCTGGACGTCGACGTCGATGTCGAGGTTGACGTCGCCGTCGACATCGATGGCGACGCCTGCGTGTCGAGCACGACCACGTCGAACACCGCGGGCTCCGCCGTCCTCACCGGATCGACGAGACCGATCCGCGGCGGCACGTCGAGCTGCACGCGCTTACCCTCGACGGTGATCTGCGACAGCGCGCCGAACAGCGCCGCGTGCACGACCACACTCGCCGCTAGCACGCGCCCGGCACGCATCCTGACCATGCGACTTACCAGACCCGCGAGGGGTTGCCCACGAGTATCCTCCGGGGGCAATGCGCTTCGTCGCCCGCGCCCTCGGCTGTGTGGTCGTCGCGCTCGCGCTCCCGTTCGGCGGCTTCGCCGTGTTCGGCCGGTTCGGTGCGGTCACGGGCGCCTGCATGTCGGTGCTCGGGCTCCTCTGGCTCTGGCTGTGGTTGCCGCGCGTCGCGCACGCCTCGTTCGAGGCCGGCAAGTACACGTCGGCGGCGCGTCGCTACCGCATGCTCGGTGCGCTCGCGACGAGCACGGCGCGCGAGCGAGCAGCGCTCCTGTCGCGGTCGGGCTGCTGCGTTGCCCACGGCGATCTCGCCGGCGCCGACCGGATCCTCGCGATCCTCGCCGAACACGATCTCGCGGCGGCCGAGCGCGCGGTGTGGCTCAACAATCGCGCGTGCCGCACGCTCGCGGCGGGCAGCGACCCGCACGCGGGTCACACCGCCCTGGCACTGGCCGACGAGGCCAGCGCGCTCCGTCCGGACGTGCCCGCGCTCCAGCACACGCGGGGCATGGCGCTGCTCGCGGTCGGTCGCGTCGACGATGCGATCGCGGTGCTCGATGGCATGCGCGCCGGCGGCGAGCTGCCCGCGCGGCTCGAGGCCGAGCGATGCCGCGACCTCGCGCGCGCGTGGACGCAGAAGGGCGAGGCCGCGTACGCCGAGGATTATCGCCTCCGCGCCGACGCGCTCGCCCGGTAGCGCCGCCTCGGCCGCTACGCCAGCTGCTTCTTCAGCGCGCTGAGCCGCGCGTGGGTGCGCTGCTGCTCGGGCAGCAGCTGACCGCTGACGATCGTGCGAGCCTGGGCGTCGAGGTCCTTGTCGTCGATGCCGTTCTTGTAGTCCTTGAGGCCATGATCCTCGCCCTCCTCGAGCGCGGCGATCGCGGCCTTGTCACCGAACACGCGTGCGGCGCCCTCGACGGCCTTCGCGAACGCGCCCCACGGTCCCGAGCTCTCGGCAGGCTTGCCGCCGAGCTGGATGACCGCGTCCTTCAGCAGCGTCACGCGCTGCTGGTGTGATTGCATCGCGGACTCGACCTCGATGCGCGCCGGGCTGCCGGCGTCGAGCTTGTCGAGCGCCATGCGATACGTCTCCACCGCTGACAGCTCGCCACGAAGGAAGCTGTTCAGCTGATCGACCGAAGATTTGGTAGCCATGTCACTCCTCCTTTTCTGCACAGGGAGGAGTGCATCTTCAGCGCCAGTCGGTACCGAGCTCCGCGTCCATGATGTCGCTGGCGAGCGAGACGCATTCATTGCAAAGCGACGTGCCCGATCGCCCGATCAGCTTCTTCACCTCGTGCTCCGGCTTGCCGCACCACGAGCACGCGCTGCTCGCACTCAACTGATCGCCGGACTCGGATGCGCCGACGGCGTGCATGACCTCGGACTCGGTCGGCACGCGGAACTCGCCGGTGGCGTTCACCTCGAGGCCGCGGCCTCCGCCGCCGAGGCTCTGATGGCACATCGTGCACACCATCACGAGCTCGCCGCCGTCGAGGGACTGCGTGCAGATCGGGCAGTTCACGTCGTCGAGGCTATCACGGTCCCGTCGTCGGGCCGGGAAGCCGGACGATGAACCTGGCTCCCGCACCGACGGTGCTCTCGACGTCGATGCGACCGCCATGCTCGGCGACGATCGTGTGGCACGTCGCGAGCCCGAGCCCCGTGCCCTTCTCCTTCGTCGTCACGAACGGATCGAAGATCCGGCCGAGCATCGCGTCGGGGATGCCGGGACCATCGTCGGAGACGGTGATCGTCGCGCCCGCGCCGTCGCGCCGCGCCTCGACGCGGACGTGCTTGCCGCCGCCGCTCGCGGCATCGGCCGCATTGCGCACGAGGTTCCACACGACCTGGCGCAGCTTCGCCGGATCGGCGTGGACGCGCAGCGGATCGTCGACGACCGCGACGATCTCGACATCCGCGAAGTTCTGGTCGCCACGCGCGACCTGGACGGTCTCCTCGACGAGCGACGCGAGGTCGAAGTCGACGACCTGCTTCGCGCGCGGGTTCGCATAGTCGAGCAGATCGCCGATGAGCGCGTTGAGGCGCTGGATCTCGCGATGGACGATCGTCATCAGCGTGCGGTCGTCCTCCGACGCCTGCGGCGACTGGCGCAACAGCTCGATCGATCCCGAGATCGACGCCATCGGGTTGCGGATCTCGTGCGCGACGCCGGCGGCGAGCTGGCCGACCGTCGCCATCCGCTCGGCGCGGCGCGCGTGCTGCTCGAGCCGCTTCAGCTCGGTGAGGTCCTGGAAGTTGATGACGCGGCCGACGACCTGGTCGCGGACATCGCGCAGCGGCGACACGGTCACGCCGACGACGAGGTCGACGTCGTTCGTCGGCACGGTGAGGTCACCGCGGCGCAGCTCGCCGTGGGCGCTCGTCAGCGCGCCGAGGCCCGGCATGATCGTCTCGATCTGGCGGCCGGCGAGCCGCAAAGGTGTCGTGCGCAGGATCTCCGCCGCCGCCTGGTTCGCGGTCAGCACGACGCCCTCGGGCGTCGCCGTGATGAGCCCGGAGCTCAGCGAACGCACGATGTCCTGGTGGAGCGTCAGCAGATCGGCGGCCGCGCGGCGTGTCGTCGCGAGGGTATCGGCGCTGCGCTGCAGCTGGTCGCCGAAGATGAACGCGAGCGCACCGACGCCGATCAGCGTCGCGGCGTTGATGCCGAGCGTGCGCACGAGCTCGAGCCCGCTCTGCTCCCAGGGCCGGACGCCGGCCGACAGCGGCAGGTCGATCGTGTGCGTCCACGCGAGGAGAGATACGAGCAGGAGCGAGCCGAGCGCGGCGATCGTGACGACGACGGCGCCGCGGCGATACGACAGCACGCCGCCCGAGACGACGGTCAGCGCGTAGAGGAACGTGTACGGGCTCTCGGCACCACCGGTGATGAACACGAGCGCGCTCGTCAGCACGAGGTCATTCGCGAGCATCGGCCGGGCGACGCGCTTGGGCGAGAACCCGCGCTGGAGCAGCACGCCGAACACGATCGACGAGAGATAGGTGGCGCCGATGATCATCGACTGCAGCCACACGGCCGCGCCGGTCGGCGCCTCGCTGCGCAGCAGCAGCCACAGCGACAGGCCGAGCACGACCGACACGACGAGCGTGCGCAGTAGCAACAGGCGCGCGACGCGGCGCCGGACGTCGCCGACCGCGGCGGTCCCGGCCGCAGGCGTCCGGACCAGCGAGTCGCCCGGCGACGGATCGGCACCGACGGGCGTCAGCGTGCCCGTGGGGCCGGGAGCCCGTCGCGCCGTCGTCATCTCATCAGGCGCCGATGTTGCCGGCGAGCTTGAAGATCGGCAGGTACATCGCGATGATGAGACCACCGACGACGACGCCGAGGAACGCCATCATCACGGGCTCGATGAGCGACGTGAGGCCGGCGACCGCGGTGTCGACCTCTTCCTCGTAGAAGTCGGCGATCTTCTGGAGCATCTGGTCCATCGCGCCGGTCTGCTCGCCGACGCCGATCATCTGGACGACCATCGTCGGGAAGACCTTGCTCTCGGCGAGCGGGCCGGCCATGTCGTGACCTTCGGAGATCTTCTCCTTGGCCTTGAGGATGCCGGCCTGGACGACGCGGTTACCGGACGTGCGCGCACAGATCTCGAGCGCGTCGAGGATCGGCACGCCGGAGGCGAGCAGGGTGCCGAGCGTGCGCGTGAAGCGCGCGACGACGATCTTGCGAAGGACCGGTCCGACGATCGGTAACCTCAGCAGCACACGATCGAAGGTCTCTCGCCCACCGTCTGTCCTGCGCAGGCCGATCGTGCCGAACACGAGCACGAACAGCGTCCCGGCGAACACGTACCAGTAGTCGAGGAACGAGTGCGAGATCTTGATGACGACGAGCGTCGCGCCGGGCAGCTGCGCGTTGCCCATGTCCTTGTACATCGCCTCGAACGTCGGGATGACCTTGACCAGCATCACCGCGATCACGCCGATCGCGACGACGAGGATGCCGGCGGGGTAGTACATCGCGCTCTTCAGCTGGCCGCGCAGCTTCACCGCCTTCTCGATGTACGTCGCGAGGCGGTTCAAGATCGTGTCGAGGATGCCGCCGACCTCGCCGGCCGCGACGAGGTTGACGTAGAGGTCGTCGAAGACCTTCGGGTGCTTCCTGAGCGCGTCGGAGAACGTCGCGCCCTGCTCGACGGAGTTCTTGACGCTCGACAGGATCTTCTTGAACGACTTGTTCTCGCTCTGGTTCGCGAGGATGTCGAGGCACTGCACCAGGGGCAGGCCGGCGTCGATCATCGTCGCGAGCTGGCGCGTGAAGATCTGCAGATCCTTCGAGGTGACACCTGTACCGATCTGGATCTGGATGTCGCCGAGGCCGCCTTCCTTCTTGACGGTCTTGATCACGACGCCGTCGCTGCGGAGGCGCTCCTCGACGATGTCGCGGTTCTCCGCCTCCATCACGCCGCGGCGCTTTTCCCCCGCGCGAGTCGTGCCTTCCCAGGCGAACTTGGCCATGTCTATCTCCTCAGCGCTTCATGCCGGGGCCCGGCGCGGCCATGTTGCCGAGCGAGCCACCGCCGTTGAGAATCATCGTCTTCAGCTCGTCGACCTCGCTCGTGTGCCCGAGCGTCTCCTCGAGCGAGATCTGCTTGCGGAGGTACAGGTCGCACAGCGACTGGTTCATCGTCTGCATGCCGTACTTCGCCTGACCGATCTGCATCTGCGAGTAGATCTGGTGCAGCTTGTCCTCGCGGATCAGGTTCCGGATCGCGGCATTCGGCACCATGACCTCGGCGGCGAGCACGCGACCGGCGCCGCTCGCCTTCGGGATCAGCGTCTGGGTGATCACGCCCTCGAGCACGAACGACAGCACGGCGCGGACCTGCGCCTGCGCGTGGCTCGGGAACACGTCGACGATACGGTTGATGCTCTGGACGGCCGAGTTCGTGTGCAGCGTGCCGAAGCAGAGGTGGCCGGTCTCGGCGACCGTCAGCGCGGCCTCGATCGTCTCGAGGTCGCGCATCTCGCCGATCAGCACGACGTCCGGGTCCTGGCGAAGGATGTACTTGAGCGCGCGCTTGAACGACTGGCTGTCTCGGCCGATCTCGCGCTGGTTGACGAGGCTCGCCTTGTGCTGGTGCTGGAACTCGATCGGATCCTCGATCGTGACGATGTGACCGCGCATCCGCGTGTTGATGCGATCGATCATCGACGCGAGCGTCGTCGACTTGCCCGAGCCCGTCGGGCCGGTGACGAGGACGAGGCCGCGCGGCTTCTCGGTCAGCTCGGCGACGACCGGCGGCATCCCCAGCTCCTCGAGCGGGATGACCTGGTACGGCACGATGCGAAACGCGCCCGCGACGCACGACTGCTGCATGTAGACGTTCGCGCGGAAGCGCGCGAGGTTGCGGATGCCGAACGAGAAGTCGATCTCGAGGTCCTCCTCGAACCGCAGCTTCTGCGCGTCGTTCATCACCGAGTAGCACAGCGTCTTCGTGTCGACCGGACCGAGCGGATCGGTCTGGAGCCGGACGAGCTCGTTGTCGATGCGCAGGCGAGGAGGCGAGCCCGCGGTGATGTGGAGGTCCGACGCTCCCTTGTCGAGCATCGCCTTGAGGAGAGCCTGGAGGTTCAGCTGCATCAGTCCTCGACCGTGGTGCGCAGGATCTCCTCGGGCGTCGTCATGCCGTCGAGGACCTTCGCGATGCCTGCGAGGCGAAGGCTCAGCGTACCGCCGCGGATCATCTCCGCCTTGATCTCGGCGGCCGACGCGCCCTGGAGCACGAGCTCCTTCAGCGGATCGGTGAACACCATGACCTCGTAGAGCGCGACGCGGCCCTTGTAGCCGGTGTTGTTGCAGGTGCCGCAGCCCTTGCCCTTCATGATCTTGGCGCCGCGGATCTGCTCCTCGGTCATGCCCATCTTCGCGAGCGCCTCGGGGTGCTTCTCGCCCGGGACCTTGCAGTCCGAGCAGATGCGGCGCGCGAGACGCTGCGCGACCACGAGGTTGACCGAGGCCGTCACGAGGAACGGCTCGATGCCCATGTTGAGGAGGCGCGACACCGTCGACGGGGCGTCGTTCGTGTGGAGCGTCGACAGCACGAGGTGGCCGGTGAGCGCGGCCTTCACCGCGATCTCGGCCGTCTCGAAGTCACGAATCTCGCCGACCATGATGATGTTCGGGTCCTGCCGCAAGAACGCGCGCAGCGCGGTCGCGAAGTTCAGGCCGATGTCCTCGTGCATCTGCACCTGGTTGATGCCGTGCAGGTTGAACTCGACCGGATCCTCGGCCGTGGAGATGTTGCGATCGATCGTGTTGAGCTCGGAGAGCGCCGAGTAGAGCGTCGTCGTCTTGCCCGAACCGGTCGGTCCGGTCACGAGCACCATGCCGTACGGCTTCTTGATCGACTCCTTGAAGTCACCGAGCGGCTGCGGATCGAAGCCCAGCTTCGTCATGTCGAGCTGCAGGTTCGACTTGTCGAGGAGACGCATGACGATCTTCTCGCCGTACAGCGTCGGCAGGACGCTGACGCGGAAGTCCATCTCGCGATTGCCGCCGATCTTCAGCTTGATGCGTCCGTCCTGCGGCAGGCGGCGCTCGGCGATGTCGAGCGAGGCCATGATCTTGAGGCGGCTCGTGATCGCGTTGCGGAGCTTCAGCGGCGGCCGCATCTCCTCCTGCAGGATGCCGTCGATCCGGAACCGGACGCGGAGGCTCTTCTCGTACGGCTCGACGTGGATATCCGACGCCTTCTTCTTGATCGCCGAGAGGAGGATCGCGTTGCAGAGCTTGACGACCGGCGCCTCGCCGGCCTGGTTCTCGAGGTCGACGACGTTGATGTTCTCGTCGGTGACCGATGCGTAGTCGACGTTGTCGACGTCCAGCTCGCCGACCATCTGGTCGAGGTCGGGACCCTTGTCGTAGTAGCGCGAGAGCGCCGCCTCGACGCCGGCCTCGGACGCGACGACCGGCTCGATGTTGTACTGGGTCAGGAACTTCAGCTCGTCGATCGCGTAGATGTTCGACGGGTCCGCCATCGCGACGACGAGCGTCGGACCGTTGCGGCGGACCGGGATGACCTGATGCTTCTCGCAGATCTCGCGCGGTACGAGCTTAAGCACCGTCGCGTCGATCTCGATCTCGGAGAGATTGATCGACGGCAGGCTGTACTGCTTCGCGACGAACTGCGTCAGGCGTTGGTCATCGACGTAACCGAGGCGAGCGAGCGTCGCGCCCAACCGTCGACCGGTGCGCTTGGCTTCGTCCTGCGCCTGCTGAAGCTGCTGGAGCGAGAGCATCTTCTCCCGAACCAGCAGCTCTCCAATACGGCTCATGCCAGTCTCCCCAAAAAAGACTCGGGTTTTCGACAGCGTAGCGTGGGGTTGGGTCAGGCGTCAAACAACGGCACCCCACTGCTGCCCCGCGCAGGGGCCCACATGTCGTCGCGCAGTCGACGAAATGGTTTTCCCGCTCGCACGTCAGAAAAGTTGCGGGCCGACGAGGAGCCCCCGAATTTCACGATGGGCGCTTACTTGGAGGACCCGATGAGCTACGCCGAGGCAAAGCAGATCGCTCTTCTCAGGCTGGAGCTGAGGACGTGCTGGGAGCAGCAGGACTACGCGGGCGCGGGGGTCGCGCTCGCGCGGCTCTCTCAGGTCGCCGGGAACGACAACGAGCTGTCGGCCGAGGTCAAGCGCTGGGCGTTCAAGCTCCAGGTCGCCTGACCCGAGGTCCTACGGTCCCGTGACGTTGATCGTCAGCTTGTAGTTGTTCATCTGCAGGGCGCCCATCGTCGGGCCGTAAGCCTGCGCGTAGACAACGCCGGTCGGCATGTTCGGGATGTACGCCCGGATGACGCGGTTCATGCCGGTGACCGGCGACGCGTTCATGATCGGGTTGCCGTTGTTGTTCAGGATCGAGGCCGACAGCGGAGCGCCGCCGTCCTCGTACTCGAGGATCATCTCGAGGTTCTGACCCATCTGCGTGATGGTGACCGAGTAGTGATCCTTGTCGCCGGCGGGGCAGATCGCGAGGCCCGCGAACGTCAGGCTGTTCTTCTGCGCCGCGACCGGCGTCTGGAACGCCATCATCGTCGTGTTGTTCGGCTCGAGCTGGCTGTCGTTCGAGCACAGGAACGTCGCCGCGTCGATCGGGACCGTCGCGTTGGGCGCGAGGCAGTACATCGCCGCGCCGCCGTTCGGATCCGGCTCGCAGGTGTAACCGTCCGGGCACTTCGGGTCGGACTGGCCGCAGAGGAACGGCGCCTCCCCGAGATCCGGGTTGTACGGCGTGCACGCGGTGAAGGCAGAGAGCGCGAGAGCGAGAGTGATGAGGCTACGCATGTCGATCGTCCTGCCTGCTCAGAAGGTCGCCATCGCGGCGGCACCGGTGAAGCCATCGGCGACCGAGGGCGTGATCGCCCAGGTCGTCTCCGGCGAGCTGTTCTTGCTGCCAACCTTGAGGTCGCCGCGCTTCTTCGCGGTCAGCTCGCGGTACCAGAAGTATCCGGCGACCGCGGCCGCGCCGACGCCGACCACCAGCGTGACCTGGTGGATCGTGTTGTAGCGCTTGCCCGCCGACTGGACGGCCTGGTCGTAGTCGGCGTCGAACTCGCGGCACGGCGGGAGGCCGCACGACGTCGAGTCGTCGATGAGGTTCTGCGC